>JAZOTV010000260.1:0-3779 GCA_045657815.1 Akkermansia sp. | reverse complement strand
TATATCCGCAGCCCATTCGGCAGGCTTGTTGTAGAACGAATGGTAGGCCATGGGCAGCACGAGATCGGCGTGGAAGAATCTCCAGTCCTGGTGCACCATGCGGGCGGCCAGAGCCGGGCTGGGGAACACGGCGCAGGCGGCGGTCAGCCCATGCCTGCGGATTTCATTGGCTATCTCATTGAAAACGGATTTGACGCTGTATATCTGGTATTTTCTGAAATCGTTGTGCGCCATGCGGGCAGCTTCCTCGCGGCAGGTGGGGCAGTAGCAATAATCGAACTCAGGGGCAGGGGTACTCATATCCAGACCGTATTTCTCCCACAGCGCGCGTGGCAGCTCCACATCCGGCATGCGCATGTAGTCTGCCTGAATGCCGCTCAATCCGGGAATCCGGGCCAGGCGGCGTACTTGATTCAGCAGATGCTGGCGCACTTCCTTGTTGCTCGGGCAGAGGAACTGGTAATACTCCACAAAGGGGCGGTTCTCCGGCTTGTGGCAGGATTTGCCGAGCTTGTTCACCGCATACCACTCCGGATGCTGAAGCGCTTCGGCATCGCCTGGTCGGTTCAGCGCCCAGAGCCAGGCGAACACGCGCAGACCTTCCTTCCGCGCCAGCGCGGTGAGCTGTTCGATGCGCTCAGGTGAGCCATCGATGATGATGGTGCCGATGCCGGACTGGGCGTAACTGCGGAATCGGGCCGTCCATTCGTCTTTGCTTCGTTCGTTGTTGCCATGCACCCAGAGGTAGAGCTCCGTAGCCTGCTGCTGCGGGGCGGTGGCTTTGAAGCGTCCCTCGCTGTCCAGCCGCATGCGGGTGCCGGTGCGCGGGCAGGTGGCATTCAGGATAAAAAAATCCTTTTCCGGGAAGTTGATGCTCACGCCTTCGGGAAGCGTAGCGGCGGGATGGTAAGCCCCGTGCTGCCCCCGGTGCGCCAGCTGGTCATTCAGCGCCTGGAAGATGGCCAGGCGCGTGGCATCCTGCGGGGCGGAGGGAGCTGCCTCCCATTTCCAGGATGGCTGTGCGCTGAAAATGACGCGTCCCCAGTGCTCGGGCAGGTGGATGTTTACCTTGCCCGTGGGTGCCCACACATGATTGCTCTCGGGAGACTCCAGCTTTTCGTAGCCTCCTTTTGTGGGGCGGACCTGCCAGTTCACCCGGGAAAAATTGAAGCGCATCTCAGTGCCGGGCACGGGTGCCTTGCTGGTGCGGGGCTGTGTGGCGTGGCTGGTGATGCTGCTCCAGGGAATGGCCAGTTCCACGCTCCAGCCATCGTCTGTATCGCAGGCGTTGTTCAATGTGCCGCGCAGGTTCACTGCGTGTTTCAGACCGGGAATTTCCCAATCATGCAGGATATGCGGGTCATCGAAGCGGTAGGGCCGGAGGATGAATAAATCCCATGTGGTGTTCAGCTCGTTGATTTCCAGCTCGATGTAGTTGAGCCCATCGCCATCCGGGTCGATGAAAACCTCGAAATCCGGGTCGCGGTAGATGACGGAATCATGCTCGGTGAGGGTGGCCCACAAATGCTTTTCATCCATATCCGCCAGGATGTAGAGGTAGTCGTCATCCCACAGCATCTTGATGCGGCATTCGTGCGGAATGGCGGCTCCTTCGATATCCCGGAGCGGCGAAAGCTCACGAGCTGTCTGCCATTGCCAGTCATCTCCCTTGCCATCGATGGTGGGCGGCGTTTCCGTACGCCCGCAGACGTAGGTGGGCGGGAGTTCCTGTGCTGCGAGCGGCAGCAGGGCGGCAAGTGACGGGAAAAGATAACGCATGGCTGCTCAGCGGGAAAGTCCTTCCACGATATTCCTGACATTGAAACGGAAAAGTCCGGCGTAGGTCGGGGTGGCCGGGTTGATGCCATCCAGTGCAAGCGGCAGGGCTTTGGCCCCGACCTGCGCGGCGATAGTGCGCAGTACCTTTGGCGGCTCGTTCACGCCGTAGAACAGGCAGGGAACGGATTTCCGGCGGAGTTCTGCCAGAATGCGGGCCAGAGAGGCGGTGTCGCCTTCACTTTCCTGGGCGATGCCGTGCACGGCAAGGGCGGTGAACCCGAAATCCTTGCAGAAATGGCTCATGGCTGCGTGGGAACATACCAGTATGCGTCTTTCCTGCGGAATCCGGGCAAAGGCCAGGCGCGCCTCGCGTACCAGCGTGTCCATCTGGGCTGCATAGGCGCGCTGACCCTTCAAAAACTGCTCTTTGCGGGCAGGTTCGGCCTGTTCCAGCGCAGCGCGGAGGGTGCGTGATGCACGTTTCATGGCCGTAGGGCTGTTCCACCAGTGCGGGTCAGCCACTTTGCTGCCCGGAAGGCAGACCTCTGGCACTGCATCACCCAGTTCCACGATGCGGGTGCGTTCGGGCAGAGAATCACGTAAATCCTCCAGATACGGTTCCACCCCTTTGCCGCAGGCCAGCACCAGCTGGGCCCCGGATGCTGCTGCTACATCTGCCGCCGTAGGCTCAAACGCATGCAGTTCGCCATTCTCAGGAAAAAGATTCACCACCTCAACCGCATCGCCTCCCACCTGGCGCGCCATGTCGCTCAGCATCGGGTGCAGGCTCGCCACCTTGGTTGCAGCCTGTGCTCCAAGGGTGCACACAATACCCATCATCACTGCACATACCAGCTTCTTCATGGATGCTATTTTAGAACAACTCTATTTCCGTGTCAATTTGCCATCGGGTCAGCCGGGATTTTTTTTCCTTTATATACCGTGGGGATTGTGTGAGAATCGGTTCATGAGATTTTGCACCTGCGCCGAGTGTCAGGAACTAAATGATGAACGTGTCTCCTATCAATTAGAATTGACATGTTGTTTCTCTGGTGGCATGATGTCGGGCGTAACCCCAGCTATCATACCAATGTGGAAACATCCTTTAGAGATTATTCTGGATTTGTTGCTTGATTTTGTCGGCGAACATAGTGAGCACTCCCGCCGCTGGTGGAAAATGGCCTGTGTTGTGGCCCTTGTGTTATTTGTGGTGGGTATGTGCGTGTATCTATGTTGTTGTAAATAAGCTATATGAAGAAAGCAGGAAAGGCGGCTCGATTCCTGCCTGAAGAACGGTGAATGTTTATCGGGTATGCCAGGGGTGTCTGCGCGCCGGTATGCGAGCAGCTGCAGGAGAGAGGCTTGATTCTGAGCAGGTGCAGCACCAGGAAAAACTGCTTTCTCTCCTGCTGAAGCATGGAGCGAAGCCGGATTTTTCCATGATTGCGCACTTGCTGCACCTTCTTATCAGAAGTACCAGCGCGGCTGAAGCGCAGTATCGCGCTACTCTGCAGCGCATGCTGCACGTGCTGCAATCGGCCATTTCTGCCGAATGAATAAAGGCGGATGCTCCATTGCTCTCTTTAACCTGATTTTTCAGTGGTGTCATACACCTGACCTGATGCCACAATAAGTCCTATAAAAGCGTTGACAGGACAGAAAATTGCGTGATAGAATCCCGCCGCACTTCCGGTGCCTGTTACCGGAGGTTGCGCTTTACTTTATACCGAAAATCAATCATGTCTATCGTTAAGTTTTACAAGGAAGAGCACCAGGTGCCGTTGGAAATGCACAAGGTGCGTGTAGTGCAGAAGCTGTTCCTGCCCTCCGTGGAGGAACGCGTGCAGAAACTGCGCGAGGCTGGCAACAACACCTTCCTTCTGCAGAATAAGGATGTGTTCATGGATATGCTCACCGACTCCGGTGTGAACGCCATGAGTGACAACCAGGTGGCAGCCTCCATGCAGGCCGACGACTCCTACGCCGGTTCCGAGACCTTC
>JAZOTV010000259.1:0-2292 GCA_045657815.1 Akkermansia sp. | reverse complement strand
CTCCAGCCGATTGGTGGCAGCTGTCATTTTGTTCTGCAGGGCCTGCTGCAGGGTGGTTTCGAGCACATCGACCTGCTGGGCAAAGGGAGCCAGTGCCATGAGCGGGTCACCCAAGGGGCCCTGTTCGACGACTTTCAACCGCAGGCGGGCAGTCTGTAGGGCGCGGTTCAGGCTGAACTTCAGGTTGGTATCGAGCTGCTGCAGGTACTGTTGCAGGGCGGGGCCGTCGGGGGTGGTCAGCTCGATGGCTGCTGTGGGTGTGGGGGCTCGCAGGTCGGCTACAAAGTCGGCTATGGTAAAGTCGGTCTCGTGCCCCACAGCGCTCACAATCGGTATGCGGCTGGCCGCTATGGCCCGTGCCAGCACTTCCTCGTTGAAGCACCACAAATCCTCCAGGCTGCCGCCGCCACGGGCGATGATGATGTAGTCTACTGCGGGCATGCCGAAGCGGGTGGGTTGGCCCAGTTGCTCCAGGGCGCGGGCAATGCCCAGCTCGGCTCCTTTGCCTTGCACCTGCACGGGGTACAGGTAGGTGGTAATCCACGGTGCGCGCTGCTCCAGCCGGTGGCGCATATCCTGGATGACGGCGCCGGTGGCGCTGGTAATCAGCGCCACGCTTTGCGGAAACCGGGGGATTGGCCGCTTGCGGGCGGAATCGAAGAGCCCTTCAGCGGCCAGCCTGGCTTTAAGGGCTTCGAATTGCTGCTGCAGGGAGCCCATGCCGGCTTCCTTCACGGAATCGACAATGAATTGCAGGGCACCGCGGCCTTCCCACACGGTGGCTTTGCCGCGCAGTTCCACCAGCATGCCCTCGCGCAGGCGCAGCCGCATGCTGCGTGCGCGAAAAGCATACAGAGCGCACTGAAGCTGGCAGTGTGCGTCCTTGAGGGTGAAATAGATATGCCCGCTGCTGGCTTCCTTGCAGGAACCTATTTCACCTACCACGCTCTGCTCGCCAATATTCACCTCCACGGTGTGTTTCAGGCGGCAGACCAGCTCTGTGACGGATAAAGGCATCTTGGATTTACTATTTACAAATGACAATTTACAATTGCCGGGGAGCTATCGGCCATGCTGCAGGCGGCATGCTGGCGAGCTGCAGGCCCGGGGAGTTGCTCATTTGTCCTTTGTACTTCGTAAATTGTACAATTATTTCTGGTTCGGATCCACCCAGTCGGGGTCGAAACCCTTGGCGTAGGTGAAGAGATCGCGGTGGATGTACTCGTAATATGTCTCCTTTGCTTCGTCATCCAAGCGGTACCAGATGGCTACATTGAGGGCGCGGGCTACCTTCTGCATCATTTTGAGGGTGAGCTCGCGGCCCTGACGAGCCTTCTGCACCTGCTTGTGGGTGAGCTGTTCGGTGGAGACGGTGACGAGGTCATGATTATCCAGCCCCCAGTATTGCATGATGCTGTCAATACGCTGGGTGCCGTGGTTAAGTGCATTTAATTCGTTCATCTTTAAGGATAATATAGTTTATGTTTCAGGGTTTTATTCAGAGGGTAGGTGAAAAAGGGGTGGGGTGTATCAGAATCCCGGGATGTGGCGCACATAGAAGCCGCCGCAGGGACGGGATTCTGTGTACCAGCGGGGACCGATGCCACGGCTGGTGCCGGTGGTGTCAAAACGCATGCCGGCAATCATCAGGAATACATGGCCGCGCTTGGCGTATACCGTAATCCATTTGCCGAAACCGGGGTGCCCCCACTTCAGGAAATCGCGGGAGGAAGGGAAGGCGCCTTTCTTGAGCATGCCGGCCTCGCGCAGCACGAAGGCTACAGAGCCGGAGCAATCGTAGGCGGAGTCCACATGTTTGCCGTGGCCGCCGCCCATACGGTAAGGCTTGCCCACAATCTTGTTGCCGGCGGCAATGGCTCGCTTGATGCGGGTCGGTGCACGGTAGGGAATAGTTACCTTGCCGTTGCTCATTTTCTTAGGGGTGTAGCCCTTTTTGTACACGAACCGGGGGGTGCGTGCATCGCTGCCAAGCTGCTGCTGGCAGCCGAAAAAGCCCAGCGCCATCAGCAGACACAGGAAAATGGAGAGAAATCGGTTCATGTTACGCATGGTTATTATACATAATAACACATATGAAGCCGATAGCAAGTTGAAAACCGGGGGGGTTGATAGAAAAATCGCCGCCGCAGTGCCCCGGGGGGGGCAGGATGCGGCGCCGGCTTTGAATCATACAGGGGTTTGAGTTACACGATGCCCTGGGCAATCATGGAATCTGCCACCTTCACGAAACCGGCGATATTGGCACCGGCCACGTAGTTGGTGAAGGTATCC
>JAZOTV010000258.1:0-5452 GCA_045657815.1 Akkermansia sp. | reverse complement strand
GGAGGAAAAGAAGAACTAAGGAGCTGGAATCAAGTGTTTCCTGCGGGCGGCGGTGTGGTGGACTGCCGCCCGCAATTGTTGACAAAGCTTTCCCAGCTTTGCTCATATATCCACGAATCGTGATCGGAGGGGCGGAGCCGGGTGAAGCCGTAGCGCTCAGAGAAGACGCAGCCGTCTGCGGTCACATTATCGGTGACTACACCCACGCAGGGCAGGGCCGCATAGGGCTTTATGGCGGCTTGCAGCAGCTGGCGGGTAAGGCCCAGCCTGCGGAACTGGCGGTCCACCAGGATACAGCTCAGGAACATGTGCAGCGGTTGCTGCGTGATGGGGGCCACATGCTCCAGCTCCATGAAATGGTCATTGAACTGACCCGCCCGCAGGGCTTTGTAAATGGCCGGCTGCACCGGAAAAAGATTCACGAACCCGGCCAGTTTACCCTTCACTTCGGCTGCCACCGTGCTGTGCGGGTGCAGGTCATACCAGCTCCATGATTCCTCTGCCGGGGTGATGAATTCGGCAGCGTAGAACTGCAGCTCCAGCGCTTCCATCTCGCGGAAGTGTTGCAGGGTAAGCCGGGGGATGATGGTGGCGGGCATGGCGTGAAATCAGGTGGGGGAGAGGGCGTGCGCGCATTTTCTGCCGCGCCGCTGCGGGGTGTTGATATGCAGCTGCAGGGTGCAGCCCCGGTCTGCCAGGGCGCGCATCAATGCCGGAGGCACATTGAGCGAGTAAAAGCCGTAGGCCCCGGTATATTTGCAGAGCCGGACCATGCCTCCTGTCCCCGCTGGAATGGCGGCCAGCAGTTCTTCCCGGGTGTAGAGAAGCGCGTGGCTCTTTGTCCACAAATGGGGCTGTAATCCCTGTGAGGCCAGGTGGCGGCGTATGCTGTCCGGTAGCCCGCTCTGCTGGTTCCCCTGAGTGCCGGATGCGAGGATGTAGTAGCATTCGCCACCATAGCGCATCCGGTCATTGCCTCCGGCCATGAAGGTGATGCTCAGCCACACGCATGCACGAGCCAGAGCCAGCAGCTGCTCCGGCCGTACGCTGAGGGTGAAATCCGCTATCTGAAAATCGGCCATGATGCCCACATCGATGGTGGCGGACGTGCAATCCCTCAGCAGTAATTTCCGGTTTTTCTCCAGAAACCGGCTCCATTCCGCAAAGGGTATGTCTCCATGCTCTCCGAGCAGGCTCTTGTATGAGGGGGAGATGAAGCCGCCGCGCTCCCGTTCCTCCATCCACTCCCCGCGAAGCAGCGGGGAATCCTCCCGCAGAGAGTCGCAGTAAAAATAGATGGATGATTCAAGAGGCATGCAGGATAACTGTTTCAGCCTATTATATTCCGGAAATCTGGGCAGACAAGCCCCTATTTCGTCAGGAAGGGAGAAATTGCTTGACAAATTTCTGAAATTTCAGAAAATAGGCGCATGCAGCTGAGCGAGACGCAGATGAAATTCATCCGCCGGTGGGGCGATATGGGCACCCGCTGGGGGATTCCGCGTTCTACGGCTATGCTGCATGGTCTGCTGTATGTGGCACAGGCACCGCTGGCGGCGGAGGAGATGTGCGAGCTGCTGCAGCTGGCGCGTTCGAATGTGAGCACCAGCCTGAAGGAACTGGAAGGCTATAATCTGGTCTACCGCGAATCCCGCCCCGGCGATCGCCGCAGTTTCTACCGGGCAGAGGCCGATGTGTGGGAGATGGCCCGCCGCATTCTGGAAGAACGCCGTCGCCGCGAGACAGCCGGTGCGGTGCAGGCTGTGGAGGAATGTCTGGAAGCAGCCCGGAGCGAGGGCGATGCACACACCGCTGCCCGCATGGAGGCTATGCAGGAACTTCTGCAGACCGCTGAGAATGTGGCCACAGCTGCTCAGCGCTACAATACTTCCGTGTTCCGCCGTGCTGCGCTCATGGGTAGCAAGGTGCTTGCGCTTATATCCAAACTCTAAAAATTTTAGGAATAAATTTCTCAAATTACAGAAATATGAAAACAGTGGCTATAACAGGAGTATTGGGATACAGCGGTCGATATGTGGCGGCAGAGGCTGCGCGGCGGGGGTGGCGCGTGGTGGGGCTTACTGATTCTGCTGGTCGCTTGCCGAACCCGGTAGGGTATGAGTTGCGTCCTATGCCCTGGAGCACGGGGGCCGATGTGCTGGCCGGGGTGGATGTGCTGGTGAATACCTATTGGGTGCGTTTCAGCTACAAGGGGGCAGGGCATGCGCCTTTCAGCCATGGGGAGGCAGTAGAGAACACGAAGAAACTTTTTGCCGCCGCGCGGCAGAGCGGGGTGAGGCGTGTGGTGCACACCAGTATCACCCAGCCGGATGCCGCGAGCGAGCTTCCGTATTTCCGCGGCAAGGCGGAGTTGGAGGAAGCCTTGAAGCGCAGCGGATTAGCGCACAGCATCCTGCGCCCGGCGATTCTGTTCGGGGATTCGGCAGGGGAGAGCATCCTGCTCAATAACATGGCCTGGAGCCTGCGCCACCTGCCGGCGGTAGCCACCTTCGGGATGGGGAAGTACAGAATGCAGCCCATTCATGTGCAGGATTTTGCAGAGCTGGCCATGGATGAAGCGGAGTCAGGGGCTCCGCACCGTGTCATCAATGCCGTGGGAGCAGAGACATACAGCTTCCGGGCTATGTGGAAGCTGCTGGCCCGGGCTATGGGTACCTGGCGCCCGGTGCTGCCGGTGCCTGCAGAGCTGGGGTACCAGACCACACGGCTTCTCGGGCATCTGGTGGGGGATGTGATGCTGACCCGCGAGGAAATCGCCGGCCTGAGCCAGGACCGACTGGCTGTTCCCGGCCCTACGGTCGGCAGCCGACGCTTGAGCGACTGGGTGCAGCAGCATGCGGCAGAGTTGGGCCGCCACTACGCCAGCGAACTCGGGAGGAGACGGTAAGCGCTCGGAGAATCGACCATTTTTCTTGATCTGTGTTTTACGCGACAAAAGTCCCGCGCTCCGACAAATATAGCTCAACCGAATAGGTCACAACAACTAAAAAAAGAAACCGCCTCATGTGAGGCGGTTTCTGTATAAACTCTGTTCAGCTTCCGGTGCGGGGATTAGCCGCGGTTCTTGAGCTGCGGGAAGAGGATGATATCGCGGATGGAGCTGGCACCAGTCATGAGCATGCAGAGGCGGTCGATACCGATACCGATACCACCGGCGCTGGGCATGCCGCTTTCCAGGGTTTCCACGAAATCGTAGTCAATCTTCTGGGTGTCCTCACCAGCCTGGTGCTGCAGGCGCTCCAGCTGCTCCACCGGGTCATTCTGCTCAGAGTAGCCGGGGCAGAGCTCCTGGCCGTTCATCACGAGCTCGAACACATCCACCACGCTGGGGTCCTCGGGGTTGGTCTTGGCCAGGGGCACCAGATCGCGGGCCACGTGGCACACGAAGAGCGGGTTGGCCTGCTTCTCTTCAATAAGCTTTTCGTAAACCTGCTGGGTCACGTCGGTGTCATTCAGGTCATCGCCAATCTGCACATGCAGCTCGTTCTCAGCGCGGGAGCGGCGCTGCTCGGGAGTGAGGTCGAACCAGTCAGCACCGGCCACTTCCTTCACCAGATCATTGTAATCGGCGCGGCGCCAGGGACGGGTCAGATCGACTGTCCAGCGAAGGTTGCCGTTGTCATCGTACTGGTCGAACTTGAGCGTACCGAACACCTTCTCGGCCACGGTGCAGATCATGTCTTCCATCATGGAGGCCATGGTCTCGTAGTCGCCACCGGCCTCGTACACCTCAAGCACGGTGAACTCGGGGTTGTGGCGGCGGTCCACACCTTCGTTGCGGAAGTTGCGGTTCAGCTCGAACACCTTGGGGAAACCACCCACCAGCAGACGCTTCAGGAAGAGCTCCGGTGCGATACGCAGTGTCACGGCCTTCTTCAGCGCGTTGTAGTAGGATTCGAAGGGTTTGGCGGAAGCACCACCGGCGATATCCTGGAGCATCGGGGTCTCCACCTCCAGGAAACCGCGGTTGATGAGGTACTGGCGGATTTCCTGCACGATGAGGGAACGCTTCACAAAGCGGTCGGCGCTTTCCTGGTTGCTCATCAGGTCCAGGTGGCGGCGGCGGTAGCGCATATCCATATCGGCCAGGCCGTGGAACTTGTCGGGCATGGGACGCAGGGCCTTGGAAAGCACCTTGAAGGAAGCCACGCGCACGGAGGGTTCGCCGGTGCGGGTGATGAAGGTCTCGCCCTCGATACCCACCCAGTCACCACGCTCCAGGAGCTTCCAGAGAGCCCAGGCCTCGGGCTCCATGGACTTCTTGGTCAGCATGCACTGGATAGAGCCGCGCACATCGCTCACGCTGAAGAACTGGGTGTTACCCATATCACGCAGGGCGGTGATGCGGCCCAGGAATTTCACCTGTTTACCTTCCTCGAAGTTTGCCTTGATTTCACCCGCGTTCGTGGTCACATCGAATCGGCCACCATAGGGGTTCACCCCCAGGTCTCGAATCTTGCCCACCTTCTCGCGGCGCACGGCAATCAGTTCCTCCTCAGAGGAACCCGGAGTGGTAATTGCAGGTTCATTTTCTGACATAGCGCGGGCATTATACGCCCTTTTTCACGAATTTCCAGCCTAAAAAGTGAATAATGAGTAGTGAATAGTGAAAAAATGGTGCTTTCGGCGGCTGCCGCAGTCATTTTTTTTACGGGCGGGCAATCAGGGGGCAGGGGAATATTCAATCCGTACGGGGATTTCCTCTACATTGAGCCCTGCGGCGGTGAGGGTATCGAGCACCTCGATGAAGCGGGCCATGGAGGCCCCTCCGGCGGCGGAAAGCTGGATGGTAGCTGCCGGGTTCCGGCGCAGGAGCTCGCGCACATCGGCCACAAGTTGATTGGCGGGAATGAGTTTGCCGTTGAAGGCGATGCTGCCGTCATCTGCCACTTCCAGCAGAATGCTGTTGCGGTCGCCCTGGGTGCCGGCCAGGTGCTGGGTCTGGGGTACATCAAGCTTCAGCACGCTGACCTGGCGCTTGAACTCGGTATGCACGATGAAGAAGATGAGCAGGATGGTAAGGATATCGAGCATGGGCACGATGGGGATGCCCTGTTGCCCGAATTTACGTTCGTAGAGCTTCATGGCGGGCAAATCAGGCGTTGCGGTTGGCGAGCAGGTCGGTGAAACACTGGTTGATGCGGGCAGCCCGGCGCTCCAGAGCGCGCTCGAAGCAGCTCAGCGCAATGGTGCCCGGCACAGCGATGGCCAGACCGAAGATGGTGGTGTAGAGAGCCTTGGAAATGCCCAGGGCAATGCCGTCCTGCGCTTCCGGAGTGCCGAAAACGCCGAAGATGTCCACCAGACCCCAGGCGGTGCCGAGGATGCCGAGCATGGGTGCAATGGTGGTGATGATGCTGATGGTGGCGAGACCGGCGCGCTGGCGGTCGATGATGCAGCGGAGCCGCGCCTCCACCTGCTGCTCCAGGGC
>JAZOTV010000257.1:0-15965 GCA_045657815.1 Akkermansia sp. | reverse complement strand
CCACCAGTTCCATCACTGTCGAGGCCGTGATGGTGGATGACTTCGCGCTTTCGCAGAAGGACACGGCAGGTGTTCGTATTAGTCGATCAGTCTTTCAAAGAATGATTGATTCTGCTAAACTTAATTACTATAAACTTGATTCCATTGTTAATCTTTTGCTGCAAGATTTAATTGAATATTATAGAGAATGAATGTTTTATTCTACATTTTAAAAAAATTAGGCCTCTTATTAAAGGGGCCTGATTTGATTTTTTTTATAGCTGATCGAGCTATTGAGGGGAGATGTGCCCAGGAAAACAGAGATGATCCTCATTCTTTTTGCCTGGTCGGGCTATATAGTCCGTTTTGTTTGTTCTTCATCATTTTTATAGGATTGTATCATAGGAATGCTCAAACACTTCTTGCTATAGAGATTTATTTCATTTTGTCTATTTTATTATCCATTATCTATTACCATACAAATGAGATTTGTATAAGGAACAAAATGACATCATGGTGTGCAAAGCGATTAATTTGTCTATCTTGTGCATTGTGGCTTCCATTAGGCTATAGCTTGCTTGTTTTATCCATCGCATTGGGTGGCAATTTTGTGAAAGTAGTTTGGTCTGTGTTCATATTCTGCGTAGCTGGATGCATTGTCTCGGTTATAGATGTCTTGTCTATTATTTGTTACAAGATAATAAAAAGGCATATTCTTGTGCTTCAAAATGAGAAAATTGTAGAAGGTTTGAATAATATAAGGGGCGTGCTTTATGCGATTGTTTTATTTATATTTGTAGTATACTTTGCAATTTATAATATTACTACCAATTTCTGATACAGACGATGCCAGTGATAGGAAATAGCAATGAGTCAGACGCTTGCCCTGAGCTCCACTCCCACCAAGGATAATTCGCCGGTGAGCGAGGTGGCTTACAGCGTGGAATCTATGGATGATGGTATTTACTCTGCCACTACGCAGACTCGATACAATGCCGAGGGACAGCCGCTGAACACCACGCAGAAGGAGTTAATTTCGCAGCTTTCGCCCGCAATCGAGAGTAAATCTGTGTTTATCAGCGAGCGCTGCTTGACTTCCTCCCAGTGGACGGAGTATAGTGAACATACGAAACGAGTGCAATACAGTACGGCGTCCACCAGTTCCATCACAGCCGAGGCCGTGATGGTGGATGGCTTCGCGCTTTCGCAGAAGGACACGGCAGGTGTTGTCACCACCTTCACCCGCAGCTACACTGTGAATGGTATGGTGCTCACTCAGACGAATGGTATGAGCCTGACGCAGAGCTATGAGCCGCAGCGCGACCTGCTTACCGGCATGGCCTACCACCGCGGCAGTACCCTCGTGGCACAGCGTACCTACACCTATGATACGCTCGGTCGCCCGCTTAGCCGCAGCACCGCCCGCAACGGCCAGACGGTGAATGATACCTTCGGCTACAACACCCGCAGCGAACTCACATCCATTCACACCGCAAAATAAATAATATGAAACAATTCGTTGTATTCTTACTTGGCTCTTTCTTCAGCATTTCCTGTCTTGCTACAGATGAGCCGATACTCGTTCACCTTGGGATTCCCAAGTCCGAGCCTGTCTCACAACAGGAGGACTTGCGTATGCAGCACATCCTTATTGAGCAAGGATTGGAAATTGCTAATCTCGAACTGAAGAAAAAAAAGATAGATGCGATAAGTCTATATCATGGAGCATATAGTACGCAAACGCTCTATATCAGAGCATTGGCGGGAGACAAGAATATGCAGAAAAGGTTCAGCTACATGAAACAGGAATATAGAGAAATCCTTATCAAACTGGCTTATGGTGAGGCTGTCCTTTCCCCTGATTGGGGAACGCGTTTGGAAGAGATGCCACCAGTAGTAAAAAACTTCTGGATAAGGCAAATCGTTAAGTTCTACAACGAGGGAATTGTAGAGTCGATTGATTAACAAAGCTGTTCTTCTAGAAACACAATAGCACCTTGCCAAATAATATGCGGCAAGGTGCTATTGTGCATCCATGGTCTTGATTGATTACCCGATTACCATAAATTCCTTATGCAAAAACTTTTATTATAATGGTGAGCAAAATCGTCTTTGCAACAAATTACTCGACGGTCACCACCACCACCTGCTACAATGCCGCCGGACAGCCGCTCAGCACGGTGCAGAAGCAGCTCATCTCGCAGCTTTCGTTCACGTTGGAGAGTAAATCTGTTTTTGTCAGCGAACGCGACTTGACTTCCACGCAGTGGTCGGAGTATAGTGAGAATACGAAACGTATTCAGTACAGTGCTGTTCCCACCTCCGACATCACCGCCGAAACGGTGACGGTGGATGGCAATGTAACCCTCCACCAGCGTTACATCTACCGCGGTTTCCTGCAGATTGCCTGCATTGACCTCACCCGCAGCCACCACCCCGCCTTGTGGTATATCACCAGGGAAAGCCCCCAATGGCTCGGAGGGGGATTGGACAAACCGCGCAGCGAGTTTGCCCCGCAGGGGCGAGCAGGCAATGGGGTGCCTGCGAGTCAACCGACCCAGCCCGTAGCCACCCGCCCGCTGGCTATCCAGAAGGACGGCACCTGGTACACCTGCGGCTGGGATCTCACCAAGAACATCTGCGAGGTCTATTTGCGAATGTAACTACGGCTATGAAATGAAAATAAATGGTGAAATCATGATAAAATTCTAAATTATACCCTCGAAAATGAAATTCTTGATGCTTGCTGCTCTATTTCTTTTCCCCGTTGTACATGCCGGTATTTATTTGGATTTACACCGGGACTCGTATGAAGTACTTATAAATTCTCCGAATTGTAGTGATCAAGAGAAAAAGTATTGGAGTATACGATACGAAACAATTATATTAAAAGACAAATTATTGCATTTGTTGCAAGGATATAAGGCGTCTTCTAAAAAGAAGGAAGAAGAAATAGAAAGAGTGGTGCATGAAATTGATCAAAGAAGTGAATGTTTGTATAAATTAAAAAAAGAAATCATTCGCAGAAATCCGGATTATATGCATATATTTAATATCTATACATACTGGGAGGAATATGATTTCGAAGATATCCTATTCAAAACAAAAGGGTGGTTCCAAATTAAAGGGCCACTATATTACAGCATCGTTATCTATACTACAATAAACACAACTTACGATATGGATGAGGTCAATGAGACAAAACGTTTTTGGCCTGCAATGTAGAATACGTTTATCCCGGAGCATGAGAGAGTAGTGACGCAAAAGCTGGAGCTTGAATGGGATTTATGTGGATGCGAAAGGAAATATGAGCTGAAACTAAATGGCGAAATACTAATATCAAATCCATTTTTTTATAACAAATGAGAAAGATTCTACCAGTTGTTCTTTTGTTATTGCCTCCATTATCTGCAGGAGAATATTTCGAATTGCATCGGGATGCATATGAAGTTGTCCTGACTTCAAATAGCTTCGCGCAAGAGGAAAAACAAGCATTTCAAACACAATACGAAATACTTATCTTGAAAGATAAGTTGTTGAAGAATCTGGAAGCGTATTCAAAGCAAAAAGATAATAATGATAAGGTTATTGCAATTGAACAACTTGTGGATGAAATCAGTTGTAAAATGAAGCACATGTATCTTTCTTATTTTGATATGAGGAAGAATGACAATGAGGACGGTTTCTCACCTCTTTGCGCAAGTCTGTTATCTGAGTTTTCCTTTGTAGAAGATATGGATTTTGAATCCTATTTATGCAAAATCAAGCAATGGCACTCCGGAAAAATACGTAAATTGTATTTTGAAATCATGCGTCATACAACTGTGTATAATCTTGGTGGGCCACAAAATCGAGATGTATTTATTCAACGGATGTTAGAGGATAGCCTGCTGCGCAATGAGGAGAAGGCAGACAATTTCGATGATGAAATACCAGAAATTGAATACTGATAACGCGCTGGCGTAATTAAGAGTAGTCCAACAAACTGGACTTTTGCGGAACTGTTTCTAATGATGCCAACGCGTTATGAAAAATCATAAAAAAAGTAAATTAGTTGTTCTATTCGTTGTGACATATCTATCATTGATGACCGGTGAAGCTTTGAGTGGTACAGAATTAATGTCCAATAAATATGTTAATATGACATTAAGCATAGTCATACCATTGATATGCTTGTTACTGTACATACATGAAAGATGCAAGGGCAATTGGCTTAAGATTATATATACCGTGCTGATATTGCTGAGTATTCCATTTATCTTATATAGCATAATTCTTCTACACGCGCTGGCATAATTAAGAGCAGTCCAACAAACGGACTTTGGCGGTGTCATTATGCGCACGAAGTGCGCGGAAATTTGAGCCCGTCAGGGCGGCAGCTGATAGCGCGGGGTGGAGCGACGAAGTCGCGGAACCCCGGGTAAAGTGAAAATGATATCAGAGCCCCCGGAGTGGGGCGGCAGAAAACGAAGCTCCAATATGTTGCGTTGCTTTTCCGTCTCTGGGATGACACCCTTCCGTCTCCGCTGAAGCTTGGGGCTTCGCGTCTGCGCTGCTTCCGTCTTCGACCCGATGTCTACGCAAAGACATTTAGTCACGATTACATTGCCCGCTTAAAGGCGGGCAGTGAAATTTGCCTTCGGCAATTGAAATTACTCCTGCGGAGTATCGAAAACCGCCTGCGGCGGTCGAAATTGAACCCAGCTTTGCTGGGTTCAGTAAGATAAATTACAATTTGTGGGGATGATGGCTCGCGTCAGCGAGCGGAATTCAAAAGCCCGTGAAACGGGCGGCCTATCAATAGCGAGGGGGTGGAGCGCACCGTGCGTCAGCATGGTGGACGTAACCCCTCGTAAAGAAAAAAATAAGGAATAGGAACCCGTGAAACGGGTGACAGCCTGCCACGGCGGCTTGTCTCGGCGTAGGTTTACCGGAGACGGAAGGGCGCGAGCCCGGAGACGGGAGAGGGCTGCTACATAGTAGCTATTTGTTCGTCCTGACACGATTTTTAAGCCACGCGTTTCTGTCACCCGTTCCACGGGTTCTAATGACTTTTTACACTAAAACGAGTGGTTTCGCGGCTGA
Source organism: Akkermansia sp. (assembly GCA_045657815.1). Lineage (GTDB taxonomy): Bacteria > Verrucomicrobiota > Verrucomicrobiia > Verrucomicrobiales > Akkermansiaceae > Akkermansia. Next base: position 10,901 of record JAZOTV010000257.1, on the reverse strand, counting down.
CGCCGCTGCACCACTCGCTATTGTTATGTCGCCCGTAGTACGGGCTTTTAAATTCCGCTCGCTGACGCGAGCCAGCTACCCAACAAACTCCAATTTGGCGCAGCAATCTTTGGGACACATGTGGGGCACCAGGGGCGCAGAGAGGGCACCAGCCGCTTATGACCGGCCTTTCTTCAGAAGGTTAATCTTGTCGCGCAGCACAGCCGCCACCTCAAAATCCAGGCGGGCAGCGGCTTCGCGCATCTCCTTCTCCAGGCGGGTAATGGTGGCGGCCACATCCGGAGTGTCATCATCCCCTTCCCCGGCCATGAGAGCGCCGAAGTCATCGTCCTCCTCCAGCTCTTCGTCCGGGGTGTAAAGGCGCAGGGTGCTCTGGTCGCCACGGCTCACGCTTTGCGGAATGATGCCATGCGCCTCATTATAGGCCTGCTGAATGGCGCGGCGGCGGTCGCTTTCCTCCACCAGCCGGCGGATGGAATCCGTAACCACATCGCAGAAAAGCACGCATTCGCCATGCACATGGCGGGCGGCGCGGCCGGCAGTCTGCACCAGGCTGGTCTCATTGCGCAGGAAGCCTTCTTTATCCGCATCCAGAATGCAGACCAGCGAAACCTCCGGCAGGTCGAGCCCCTCGCGCAGCAGGTTGATACCCACCAGAATATCCACTTTGCCCGCGCGAAGCTTGCGCAGAATCTCCACGCGCTCAATGGCATCCACATCTGCATGAATATACTCCACCTCCAGCCCCACCTTGCGGAGATAATCGGTCAAATCCTCGGCGGTGCGCTTGGTCAGCGTGGTGACCAGCACACGCTCGCGCACCGAGACGCGCTGGCGGCAGAGCTCGATGGTCTTATCAATCTGCCCATCCAGCGGCAGCAGGGTTATCTTGGGCTCCAGCAGGCCGGTGGGGCGGATGAGCTGCTCCACGATGAGCGGCTGGGCCAGGCCGGTGGGGTTAAAACTTTCCACCGGGGCGGCGCTGGAGTGCGGCGGCACGCGCAGCTCGCTGAGGTGGTGGAAGAAGACGCCCCGGAAACCCTCCGGCGCGTGGGTGATGGCCTGGCTGGCTTCGCGGCTGCGGGCGTGGGTGTTGCCTCGCTTAGCCTTCAGCACGGGGATGTAGTTTTTGTTCCCCGCCACGCAATTCACATATTCAAAGGGGCCGGGTGTGGCAGAAACATAGACCAGCTGCGCCTGGCGGTTCATGAATTCATCGAACCGCAGCGGGCGGTTATCCAGCGCAGAGGGGAGGCGGAAACCGTGGTCGATGAGCACCTGCTTGCGGGAGCGGTCGCCCTCGTACATGCCGCCAATCTGCGGCACGGTGGCGTGCGATTCATCGATGATGGTGAGGTGATCCGCCGGGAAATAATCCTGCAGCGTGGAGGGTGTGCTGCCCGGCGCGCGGCCGGCCAGGTGGCGGGAGTAGTTCTCGATACCCTTGCAGAAACCTATCTCATTGATGAGCTCCAGATCGTAATCTGTGCGCATCTTGAGGCGCTGTGCCTCGATGAGCTTATTATTCTTCTCAAACCACTCCATGCGCTCCGCCAGTTCCTTGCGGATGCTCTGAATGGCGGGCAGACGCTTCTCCGGGGCGGAGACATACTGCTTCACCGGGAAGAAGAGGTAGCTCTGCAGCCGCTCGCGCACGCGCCCGGTGCCGGCATCGATGAGCGAAATCGCGTCTATCTCATCGCCGAAGAACTCCACACGGATAGCCTCGCCATCGCTCTGCGCCGGGTACACCTCTACCACATCACCACGCACACGGAACCGGCCACGCTGGAAATCATAATCATTGCGTTCGAACAGCAGCTCAGCCAGGCAGGCCAGCATGGCATCGCGGTCCATCTCCTGACCCTCATGCAGAGACAAGGTCAGGTTGCGGTAATCCTCCGGCGCACCCAGACCATAAATGCAGGAGACCGAGGCCACCACAATCACATCCCGCCGCAGGAGGAGGGAACGCATGGCATTCAGGCACAGGCGGTCAATTTCCTCGTTGATAGCGCTGTCCTTTTCGATGTAGGTATCCGTGCTGGCGATGTAGGCCTCCGGCTGGTAATAATCGAAGTAGGAGACGAAATACTCCACCGCATTGTGCGGGAAAAAGGCCTTCAGCTCCGAATACAGCTGAGCGGCCAGGGTCTTATTATGGCTGAGCACCAGCACCGGCCGGTCCTGCGCGGCAATGAGGTTGGCCATGGTGAAAGTTTTGCCCGAGCCGGTGACACCCAGCAGACACTGGTGCCGGTTCCCAGCCTGCAATGACTTGAGGAGCTTGGCAATGGCCTGCTCCTGGTCGCCCGAGGGCTTATAATCTGTTACCAGCTGGAATATCGACACGGATGAATGGGTACCTTACTTCTGTATGCCCCCCACGGTATCGCAACTGCCCCTCAAAGTCAAGGTGGATACTGCTAAAAATGATCATTTGCGGGGGCGCAAGCCTTTGAAGCACGTGACTTCTCTCCCGGAACCATAACCGGCAGGAGGCCGAAGCTCCTCCGCCCCAAGCAAAAGCCGCTGCCATACCGGCAGCGGCCTGAAAAAGCAAGAATCCTTAATCTTTCCTTAGAACGAATGAGAAGCACCCACGTGGAGCTGATGTTCCACTGCGGCATCTCGCATCTCCAGCGAATAACCGGCATCTGCCGACCAGGTGCGCCCCATAATCCAGTCTGTACCCAGCCCCAGCTTCAGGAAGCAGCGGCCAGGGTGAGTTGCCTCACCTTCCACAGAACCGGATGCGCTGCGCCCCACTACCCGGGCGTATTCGCGATACATATCCATACCCAGGCTCAGGCTGGCAAAAGGAATAAGGCTCTGCCCCCGCTGCAGCTGGAAGACGCGGTGCGCCCTGGCGCCGGCGAAAACGGCCAGGTTCCTGTGTTCCTGCTCGCAGGAATAATCAAATGCGGTGTAACCCATCTCGCGCAGGTCATCCATCTCAGCCGTGGTGTACTCAAATCCGGCAAAACCCGTCACAACAATACCGCGCTGCCACTGATATTCACGGGAAACAGTCGCGCCCATGGACCAGGCGCTTTCATCCCAGCAGCCGATAACGCAGTCGCCATTCTTATATCCGCTGCGGCTGCTCTTGCAGTCATACATGCCGTAGCTGATATAGGCATCTACCTTGAAACCACGCTCATAGTATCCCTGGCCACCTACTTTCATGCTGCCATACAAGCCCAGCTGCACACCGTCCTGCTCAATCTCACCAGCGTTGTAGTAACGATTTCCGCTGGTAGGACTCAAGGTGCCGGAGCTCACACCCAGAGCAGCACCCACGATGGAATGATACTTATCCAGGTAGGTATCTGCGCCCACAGCATAACCGAAGGTGCTGTTGTCATAGCCTGCATGGTTTCCGGTAGAATTGCAGCTCTGTGAGCTGTAAACACCGGAGAACCAGATATTGGACTTCCAGCGGCGCACATCATCTGCATGCCCCATGGCCACCTGGCCGAATGCGCTGGTAGCCGCAGCTGCTGTGGCCAGGGAGTTAGCCAGGCGCGTAGCATCCTTCGACTGGTTATCCAGTGCTATTTTCTCCAGGTCGGACAAACGAATCTGCTGCTCACCCTCCCCATCTCCATCGTCCAGACCAATAGCCATGGCGTTCAGGTACGAATCCACCACCACCAGGTCCCCTGTCAGGAACAGCTCCTGTGTATACCAGGCCAGCCCATCTGCCAGCGCAGGCAGATTGTCATAATCAACATAACAGCTACCGCTCAGCGCACCATCCTGCAGATCAATCAGGCGGATAGAAGAGCCGCGGGTAAACTTGAGAGACAGGTCATCTGCCGTGCCGTTCTGGTAATTGAATACCACGCCCACATTCTGCCCGTGGTTGCCATAGCCATCCACCTTCAGCTGCGAGAAATTCGTGCCGCCCACCAGGTTGGCACCGGCAAAATTAAAATCACCAGAAGCGTTGATATTGAAAGTCCAGCGTGGGTATTTCGAGGCATTGGTCAGCATCACCACATCCTTGATGGCAAGGGTGCCATAAGCCCCGGCGGCGCCAATCTCAAGCGCGCCGCCATGCATCGTCACGTTCTCCAGGCGGCCCGTGCCGCGAATGGTGCCATTCACCACCGGCCGCACCGCCAGATCCAGCTTCTCCATGGAGTCCTTCCCGGTCTGCACAACCACGGTAGTCTTGTTGCCCGCCGAGTTAATCAGCGTGAACTCACCCGTATCTGTCCTGGTGGCGCCATCTCCCAGAACCAGCTCGGCGTTGTCCAGCACCAGCGTGGCGCCATCCATATCGAGCCCGAACTCTGCATATGCCTTGGTATCCTTCAGCGTGGCAGTATTCCCGGCAGAAATCTTGAGCTTATCCACGGCACTGCCAAAGTAGTATTCGGTGACATTGTCGGCACCGGTGACCACAACCGGCTCACCCACCAGGCCGAACCGGCCAATCTGGCCACCGCTCAGGCGGGCACCATCTGTCATCTCCAGCACCACGCCCACACTCCCCTGCACCAGCACCGTATCAGCTTCATCCACCACCTGGTTATCCACCGTGCTCACCTTCACTGTACCCTCAAGCTGCGTATCCTGGGCATAGAACACATCGCATGCACCGGTGTGGCCGGAAGTCAGGTATGAGGTGCCGACTATCGTGAGGCTGGTTGTGGCTTCACTGGTCACCACCTCCTGCTTCAGCGTTATCGTGTCTCCTGTGACGGCAGAGTTCTTAATCATCAAATTCACTGCCGTATTCACGAAGCAGTCGGTTTCACCCAGCTGGAGGGTCGCGCTCGCAGCATTCAGAAGCGCGGCCTGCGCCGTGCAGCCAACCCCCAGCAGAAGAGCAGATAAAAGTCGGGAAATCTTCATTATATTAATCAGTTAAAGAGAAAAAAGTTATCCGGGCACCATAGTATCACAATTTCCTAAATAATCAAGCTTTTCTAAATATTTAAAATTCGTTACAGCATTTTTTCGCAATTGGGTAAATGTCCCGCAGATACCTTGACAAACGGCAGGGAATTCAGGATGATAGCGGGGTCATGTACATCCCCACGCAGGAAGAACGATACAGTAAGGTAGCACGGCTCACGCTGCTGCTGTGCATCATTGCACCCTCAGCCGTGGTCATGTGGCTGGCGGAGATAACCGACCTGCTCACCTGCTGCTATTCCTTCCTGCTGCCCGTGGCCATGCCGCTGGACTGGCTGGGATTCAACAAAGTGGCCGCCATCTGCATATCGGCCCTGATTCAGGGCATTCTCTTCTTCTGGCTGGCCATCAGCAAGAAACTGAGCGCCAAGACCAAAACAACCATCGCCGTGACCTGGGGCATGAGCTTTGCCCTCATTCTCAAAGTGCTGATTGCCTTTTCCGTGTACCGCGCCGTGCGCGGTATGTAAAAGAAGTGCCCCGGTGTGCCTGCTGGCAACCGGGGCGCATAACAAATGCCCTGGGGCAGATTATTTCTTTGTCACAGTAATCCTACCGTAGGAATCACGGTTGGTCTCCATATCAAAGGTGATATACAGGCGCGGTTTCTTGACAGCCTTGGGCACCTCAAGCGTGTACACATTGTTGCTGTGCTTGAGACCGGCGCTGCCATTGTGGCGGTCCTCGGCCACCTTGGTCTTACCATCATAAAGCTCCACAGCCATGAAACGTGCAGCATGGTTGCCACGCTGGTAATTGAAGCTCACCTGGTACGTGCCAGCTTCCTTGAAAGGCAGCGGGCCGCTCACCTCAACAGGCGTCTTTTCAGCGGGAATCACTTCCGGGCTCCAGCCTTCAATCAGATTCAGCTCGCGCACCCACATACGCTCAGCATCAATGGCAGACTTGCCCAGAATACTGTCCGGGTCAATCTCCCGCAGGCGGGCGATAGTCTCCTTGAGTTCCTTTCTGTACTGCATGCCGCCGTGGCGGCGCAGCAGACCGATGGCAACGCAGCAGAGCTGCTGCTGCTGTTCCTTACTGAAATTAGGATTCTTCTGCAGCTCCTTCAGCTCTGCCAGGGACTTCTGCCAATCCTTGGTATCAGCCGTTCCAATAGCATAGTGAGGCAGGTTCAGGGACACAACCTTATCCATACCGGATTTGTCCTCCGGGTCCGCCTGCTTGATCATCTTCTGCACATTATCCGGCCGGGATACACCCTGCACAAAGGCAGCTTCACCCAGCAGACGGGCCTTCTCTGGGCCATTTGCCTTCCCGGCCTCAGCCATCAGCTTATTCTGCGCGGCATATGCCTTCTTCAGCTCGGTAATGCGCCTGGCCAGCGCTGCCGGCTTCTTGCGCTCCTTGAAGGGGATGCTCAGAGAAGCCAGCACCCTGCCCTCCTTCGTGTAGACATTCACCCCGGGAATACTATCCGGCGTGGGCACGCGAAGATTGCCGAAGCGCTCCTTGATTCTGGCATCCTGCTCCTTTCCGCCCAGATTAGCCAGGCCCAGTTTCATGACCACGTCATCTTTAAGGACCTTGGAAACGGCTGAATCCTTCATCATGAGCTCCACCGTCTTCGCGCTGTGCTTATCCCAGCCGTCGGCATGCACAAATACGAACACAAGGCCGTCATCCTTCAGCTTGGTTTTCGCCTGCTCAAAGGTGTCTGCCGTGGAATAAGCTCCTGCTGTCAGCGGCAGCATCGCCAGAGCCAGAGCACATACTTTCATCATATCTTTCATTTTCTAATCAAAGGGTTAGGGGTTAAGCAGCCTGGTCACCGTAGATGTAAATACCATTCAGATGGAAGAATTCCGGTCCGCCTGCACGCAGGATACGCACATACCTGGCCACGGGCTTCTTACCGCCCAGGTCGGTGCGCATCACCCGGTTCTTGCAGGGACCGAAATCGTGCACATCCTTCCAATCGGTGCCATTCTCGGAAACCTGAATCTTCATATTGTTGCAGCGGTGCATATTGCCGGGAGAGGTCACCACCACAATACCGGTGATATATACCTGGCGGGGCAGCTCCACAGCTGCGAAAGCATCCGTATCCTTAGCCGTGTGGAATGTGCCACCTTCCGGGGTGAGCAGCGCGGGGTGCTCGTGCGGTTTATCCCACTGGGAGGTAGAGCTGATCCAGACCAGCCCCTTCTCCGAGGCAAGCTTGCCGGGGAAACCCTCAAACTTCGGCATATTGATGCCGGTATTCTTGTGACCAGTGGCCTTCACCATTTCCGCAATGGCATTGAATGCGCTGCGGTCGCGGCTCTTCTCGGCTGCCAGAAGGGGAGCAGAAAGCAGCTTGATACGCTCTTCCTTGCTCATGCTGCCCGTGCCGGCGCCGATACCCTTGATGGTAGCCTGCATCATGCTGGCGGCATCCTTGGCGTTCATCTTACCGCTCAGCGTATTACCCCAGCTGAGAATGGCAGGGGCATACTGAGCATTCGATACCGTAAGCCCCAGCACCTCGGCATAATACTTGCACACCTCCGCGGTGTTCTTCTCAATACCCATAGCCGCCATCTGCCGGCCGGCCAGGTCTTCGATATTCCAGCGGTCGGGGCCCATGGTATCCACGCTCTTCCAGAATTTCAGGAAGTTCTTGCGCAGCTGCTCAGAGCCGGCGCCAAGCTTCTTACCCATGGCCGCCAGGGTACCCTTGGACATGAAATCGTAAGCCAGCTCCGGATAAAGCGGCACCAGCCCGGTGCACAGGGCATCGTTCAGCTTTGTCCACTGCGCCGCAGTAGAGCCAGCATTCTTCTCCAGCGTCTCGCTCCACTCACGCCAGACCATCCAGTTGCGGGGCTGGGCCTCCGCAGCCTTCTCGAAACATTCCAACGCAGCCTCCAGGTTGCCGTCTGCAGCCTTCACGCCAGCCAGCACACGCCAGATATTGGACTCTGCCGTCTTCTTTTCCTGCTCATCGGAGTACATCTCCGTAGCAGCGTGCAGAGAGGAATAGGTGTGCACATTGCGGAACACCTGCCAGTGCAGACCGCGCTGCCAGCTGAGCGAGTATGCAGGAGTCCACTTATCGCCCACCTTCACAATATAGGCGCAGTGGCCGGGCTCACCCGCCGTCAGCGCCGGCACACCATTGGCCAGAGCAGCAAAGGCACCAAAGTGGGAAAGACTGCCGCACACACCACCCACATAGTGGGTCATGTGGGCGCGGTTATCGCCCATCGCGGTCTCAAAGGGAGCGTAGTAAAGCGGGCCGTGAATGGAATCGCCAAAGATGTTATTCAGGCGGTAATCGCAGCGCCAGCAGGCACCTGTGTACTGAGCGGCCGGGATATGCACATTCTCCAGGAACCACTTCAGGCTGGATATAGAACCATACTGGTTGTCACCCTTGCAACCGCACACCATGCGGCGCTCCCACATCGGCAGCTCATCAAACACTGTATTCAGACGGTCCTGCCGCCAGGACTTGATATAGTAATCCGCGCGCTCCACGGCATCCTGCTGATTCCAGGCGGATTTGGCGTACTCCAGCGCCGTGGCAGTAGCAATTTTGCGCAGCATGCTCTTCTCTGCCAGGTCAGGGTATTTCTCCTGAATCTGCATCAGGATAGACAGCGCCATACCGGGGCGTACGCACTCGCCACTGAAAGCAAACTCGTTCAACCAGTCCGGGGTATCGGCTATTTTTTCCATCAGTTCACTGCCATCGGCAGCCTTGGCACTCGCGCTGAAGGAGTATGCACTCTTGTTCTCCGCCTCCAGACGAGCTACCCGCTCTTTCAGTTTCCCGAGGTTCCACCGGGCAGAAACAGGCAGCTCAGCGCCCTCCGGCAGATTACTCTCCATATCAGCCAGTTCCTTGCGAGCCTTTGTCAGCTGCTCGGAGCGGTTCCTGGCAGCCTTGGCCACATCCTCCTGGCTGCGCAGTTCGGCATCGGCCACTACCCACTGAGCCAGCAGCATCATATTTTCCGCCTTGCGGAAGAATTTCAGCAACTCAGCATCAGCCTTGCCATCCATCCGTTTCAGGATTTCAGCAGCAAGCTGTTTCTTCACCGCCTGACAATCCGCCCAGGCGCCAGCAGCCACAATACTCTTGTTAATGCGCCCTTCCGCCGCCTTATCCGCTGAATCATCCGCCTGTTCTGCTGCCTTCCCGGCTTTCTTCTTATTCTTCTTCCTGGCAGACTTCTTGTCCGCTTTCTTAACAACCTTCTTACTACTGGTCGCACCTGGTTTGGCATGGCAGGTACCACCACCTGCCAGCCCCAGAGCCAGCAGTGCCATCGTTATCAATATTCCAGCCTTCATAAATACTTATATGATTAGAATCCTGAGCAAATACTACCATCACCCGGAGCATATCACAAGGCAAAAATACCACTCCTGCACCCAAATGCGAACTCAGGCAAGACGAGTCACTTCCAGCTGCCGCACCATGCACTGGTTCGTTTCGCCGTTAGCATTGGTGCAACGCGGGGTATAGCAGAGGGAAAGGCGATGACTGCCCGCCGGCAGTGTCACCTGCAAGGCGGCAGAGCGGCTGTAGTTCTCCCACCGCCCGGCTTCTGTATTATGCGGCAGCAGAATGATACCTGCCGTTTCTCCATTCACCTGCAGCTCGCGCAGGGCGCAGGTATCGCTGTCGCGCAGGGAGGCGGTGGCGTTGCAGTAATGCACCCGCACCGCATAGGTACCGGCAGCCAGCACCGTTTCCTCATAATCCAGGCGGGCTGTGCAGGGGCGGGTATCCAGCCAGGCCTGGCCATGCTCCACAGAAAATTCAGCCTGTTCACCCACACGAGCGGGCTGCAGCTCCACCCGGCAACCAGGTGCGGGGCATTCGAAGGGGCGGCTGAAGCAGGAAGTTGTTGTATCATTCACTGCCTGCACGGTGTATTCATTGTAAAAAGCCTTACCGGGCGGCAGGGGGCACTGGCAATCCAGCGTGGCAGAGAAAGCCACACCATTGCGGAACACATTGTAACTGGCTGCCCCCGGCACAGGATGCCAGCGCAGCACGCGCGCCGTGGGGTTATCCCACTCCGGCTCCGGCAGGTCCTCGACAGCACGCGGCGCGGGCAGTTCCTCCACTGCATCCTCAGCCGGCATCAGCTCCAGCTCAATCTGGATACGGCCCTTGGTATCCAGCGGAATAATGGGGGAATCCGGGTGGCCGTTCACCATGACCGACCACACCTCGGTGCCGTAGCCATTCACATGAATATCCAGCACCATATCACGAAGGCGCAGACCGGTGAGCCAGTGGCTGCCGCGGTATTCGCGGGGCACACAGGGCTGAATCACCAGGTTGTCACCCTCAAACTTGATGCCGAAAAGCGAGTAATAGAACAGGCCCAGCATGCCGGCCACACTCCAGAGCTGGCGGTCAGAGTTCTGAATAGTCTGCTCCGCCGCGCCGGTCTCGGCGTGAAAATTCTCCTTATTGGTGCCGAAGGCCATGGCCGCCCGCAGCAGGGAGGACATGGAGAACGCCGCACCGGCCGGGTTCTGCATATCGGCCTGCGCCAGCAGCACATACGCCTCCACAAACGGCCACACGCTGCGGTTATGGTAGGCCTTCTCCTGGCGTGATTTATAGGGCGTGAACACCGGTGTGCCGAAGGGTGAGCGCGGCAGCCGCTGCATGGCCGCATATGCGTGGTCACCTGCCAGCCCGCAGAGCGCCGCCAGCGCCGTGGCCAGTGAATCCACGCGGTCATCCAGGTAGCCCTCCGCCGTGCGCACCATGCCATACTGGCAGGAACCGGCGCTCCAGAATTCAGCCTGCACCGCCTCAGCCAGACGCGATGCCGAAGCCGCATACACCGCGGCCTCCTTATCGCGGTCCAGCTCGCGCAGCATACGCGCCAGCAACTGCCGGCAGAGATAATGCAGCACATTGGTGCCGAAGGCATACGAGGCGCCGATATCCGCCGGCGTCATCCAATCCGGGTAGCTCTGCTCGCGCCAGTCGATGA
>JAZOTV010000256.1:0-5796 GCA_045657815.1 Akkermansia sp. | reverse complement strand
AAGGGTTTCATAGAAAAATGAAAGGTATTCAACGAAATGCCTACAATTTCCGCAATTTTGAAAACTATAGATTAAGAGTATTGGTTGCTTGTTCCCATTTCAAAGAAAAATCACCATCCCACAAAAGTTGGGCTTGACCCGGTAAAGCTCCATATGCCAGAATGTAAAACAGCCTAAGCTATTGAAGCTTAGGCTGTTTTGTATTCTGGAGCATAGGGGATTCGAACCCCTGACCTGTTGCGTGCGATGCAACCGCTCTACCAACTGAGCTAATGCCCCGGATTTGCAGTGTTGCGGGGGTATTTTACTCTTGCTGCATGGTGAGCGCAAGCATTATCTCATTCTTTTTTTGTCAGCAGAGGGCGGAATGCAGCGTTGGCCGGGGGCGGGTGAAGGGTGGATTAGAAAGCGGCGCCTAAAGCAATCTGGATTACGGGGTATACGTAGAGATCATCTGTAATTTTGAAGAAATCTTTCGCTTCGTTGCGGATGGAGCTTTTCAGCTGCTGTTCGGTGGCTGGTTCCATGGTGTTGAATCTCGAATTATGGGCGAGCAGGTTATCTGTGCAGCTGGCGCTCAGGCTGCCTTTGCCCATGATGTTGATTCCGAGGTCTATGCTGTAATAGAAGGTGCGGCTGCCTGGCAGGTAATCCTGATAACCGATGCCGATGTAGGGTTGTACGTGGTTCCAGCTGTATTTACCGGAAATGTCTGCGTAGTCTCCTCTGTACACGGCGTATTCGGTGCCGCCTACCACCTTGTTGGAGACCATGCCTCTTTCTCTGTACAGACGCGAGCGGCAGCGCATTCTGCTTTCGCTCAGGTTCAGCCCGGCGGTGATGTAGAAGCTGCCTTGCCAGGGGAAGTAGTCGGCCAGCAGGCTGAGGCTGTTGCCGTGAATCTTGAGGATGGCAGAGGAGTCGGTCCAGATATCGTTTTCGGAGTAGCTTAATGTGGTGCCGCGCAGGCGCAGGCGGAATCCGGGTGAGATTCTGTAGCCCAGACTCAGGCCGGCGCCCATGGTGCCTGCGTTGATGTCGATGCTGAAGGGGTTATATGCCTTTGTTTCTGCATTTGTTGCAGATACGGATTCTGCGATGGCAGGTGCAACGATACAGGCTGGTTCACCTGCGTGGGCGAGCGGCAGGCTAATCAGCGCCAGAGCGGAGTAAATGAGAGTAGGTTTCATGAGATGAGGTCAGATAAGGGATAATCTAACAAATTCTGCCCCTTGCTGTCAATGTTCTGGCTGGAGTTTTTCTTCATAATGCTCGTCCTATTTTCCGGAAGGTGGGCTGGAATGCTCCTGGAGGGGGCTGGATGCTGGAATGGTTCTAAAACTTGTGGCAGCATTCAAGTCTTTGCTTGCGTTGGGGGAGGGAATTGTATACAATACCGGCGTGGCGGGGAATAGGGACTCGTCGCCGGAATGTTATATATCAACGCAAGTCAGAGAATGGATAAAATGATTAAGGTTGCCATTGTTGGATACGGGAATATCGGTAAGTACTCGGTGGATGCGCTGCGCGCCGCGCCGGATATGGAGCTGGTGGGTATTGTGCGCCGTGCGGGGAGCGCCCCTGTGCATGGAATCAAGACGGTGAGCGATATTGATGAGCTGGGGCAGGTGGATGTAGCGCTGCTTTGCACGCCGACCCGCAGCGTGGAGGAAACGGCGCTGCCGCTGCTGGCCAAGGGAATCAACACGGTGGATAGCTATGATATTCATGGTGGAATTGTGGCGTTGCGCCGCTCGCTGGGTGCCCAGGCGCAGGCAGGCAAGGCCGTGGCGGTTATTTCTGCCGGTTGGGATCCTGGCTCGGACTCTGTGATGCGCACCATGATGCTGGCTATGGCCCCCAAGGGGATTACTTACACGAATTTCGGTCCGGGCATGAGCATGGGTCATAGCGTTGTGGCCCGCTCTAAGGCGGGGGTCAAGGATGCTCTTTCCCTGACTATTCCCACGGGGTCCGGGGTGCACCGCCGTATGGTGTATGTGCAGTTGGAGGACGGGGCTGATTTTGCAGAGGTAGAGGCTGCTATCAAGGACGATGATTATTTCTGCCACGATGATACGCATGTGCAGCAGGTGCCGGATATTGACAGCCTCCGCGATATGGGCCATGGTGTCTATATGGAGCGCAAGGGTGTTTCCGGTACAACGCAGAATCAGATTTTCAAGTTTGAGATGCGGATTAATAACCCGGCGCTTACGGCGCAGGTAATGGTCAGTGCGGCACGCGCCAGCATGCGTCTGGCTCCCGGTTGCTACACGCTTCCGGAGATTCCGCCCATGGATTTCTGCCCGGGCGACCGCGAGACTCTGATTGCGCAGCTGGTGTAAGCTGCGAACCGCAGCCGCGCATACAAGCAGGCCGGTGGGGAGCGATGTGCCGCTACCCACCGGTTCTTCTTTATTTGCAGCAGCGGAGGCCGAAATATAGTCCGCTGAGGGCGAACAGGGAATAGAGCAGAGCAAGGGTAAGAGCCGGGTATGCTGCGCTCATGCCGGCGCCGGCAGCCCAGGCAAGCAGTCCGCCGCCGGTGAACCCGATACCCTGGGCCAGGCCGGAGAGTGCGATGGTGCCGGATTCACTGGGTTCGGTGGTGGCAATGAGAGTCATGCCCACAGAGAAGATGCTGCCCAGCCCCAGACCGAGAGCAATGGCGGAGATAAACCAGAATCCGCCCGGGGCAGTGAGAAGCCCCCAGCAGGCCGCCACTGCCAGCAGGGTGGCCACGCTCATGAGCCGGCGGAGGCTGCCCAGCCGGCGTAGAATGATGCCCGCAAGCAGGGCACCGGGAATCTGGCAGGCCGTGGCCAGGGACAGCACGAGCCCGGCTTTGGTTGTATCCATGCCCCGCTGGTGAAGCAGCGTGACCAGCCACACTACCAGCAGCCAGGAGCTGGCCACGCGGAAAAGATAATAGAGTGTGACCATGCGGGCAGCCCGTTTTTTCAGCAGTGGCAGCATGGGGGCCTGCATGGCGGGCTGCCGAGCGTGGATATTCTGTTGCCGATGCATCAGCTCAGCCCAGAGTATGGTGGACAGCAGCATAGGCAGAGCCCAGAACAGCAGTCCTGCTTGCCAGCCATCCAGCAGGTGCGCTACCGGTACTGCTGCGCCGGAACCAATGGCTGTGCCCAGACTGACACAGGCGGTATAGGCGCTCATGATTTCAGGCAGGTGGGCAGGGGTAGCCTGTTTCACAATGCCCAGAATGACAGAGCCTGCCACCCCCAGCCCCAGGCCAATGATGATGGTGCCCCCGAACAGGCCCGCAAGGTGCCCGCTGCTGCGCCAGATGATTCCTGCCGAGGCCAGGAGCAGGGCGCAGGTTATCAACTTGCCCGGGCGTATCCATGCCACCAGCCTTGCGCCCATGGGGGCTGCCACTCCCAGCGCCATGATGGGGAGCAGCGCATAAAGCCCGCTGCCGGCAATTCCCAGCCCCAGCGCATGCTCCACCTGCCCCAGCAGGGGATCTGCCGCAGCGAAAGCCATGCGCAGGTTCAGACTGACCAGCAGAAAGACCATGATGAAATGCGCTGTATCATGAGAGCGGGGAGTGGCTGGCATAGGATTCACTCATACCGTCTATGGCTCAAATCCGCAATCTAAATCTCTAATTGCTGGGACTCTGGTGGGGTATGCCGCACTTAGCGTCTCTGGGCGTAAAAATATGCTGGAAATATGGTTAGAATTGTGATATGGTCGCCGCGCTATGTTATCAGATCGTACCAAGGCAGGTATACAGCGTGCGCCGCATCGCAGCCTGATGCGCGCCACAGGCATGACGGATGAGGATATCAAGAAGCCGTTCATTGCCATTTGCAATTCTTTCAATGAAGTGATTCCCGGCCACGTGCACCTCAACAAGGTGGCTGAGCTTATCAAGGACGAGGTGCGCAAGGCTGGCGGCACGCCCATCGAGTTCAACCTCATCGGTGTGTGCGATGGTATTGCCATGGCCCACCATGGCATGAAGTTCTCCCTGGCCAGCCGTGAGCTGATTGCCGATAGCGTGGAGACGATGCTCTCCGCCCACGCCTTCGATGCCTGTATCTGCATCCCGAACTGCGACAAGATTGTGCCCGGCATGGTGATGGGTGCGCTGCGTTGCAATATCCCGACCATTTTCTGCAGCGGCGGCCCCATGGCCGTGGGCAAGGGCCGCAATGGTGAAGACCTGGACCTCAACAGCGTGTTTGAGGCCGTGGCTGCCTGCACCGCCGGCAAGATCACTGAGGACGAGCTGCACTATGTGGAGTGTCACGCCTGCCCGAGCGCAGGTTCCTGCAGCGGTATGTTTACCGCCAACTCTATGAACTGCCTGTGCGAGGTGCTGGGCCTGGCTCTGCCGGGCAACGGCACGCTGCTGGCTCTTTCCGAGGAGCGTAAGGAGTTCTGGCGTGCTGCTGCCCGCCGCGCTGTGGAGATGGCCAGGCAGGGCGGCCCGCTGCCCCGCGACCTCATCACCGAGGCTGCTATCGACAATGTATTCACCTGCGACATGGCCATGGGTGGTTCCTCCAACACCGTGTTGCACACGCTTGCTTTCGCTGCCGAGGCCGGGTTCGAGTATGACCTCAAGCGCATCGACGAGATTTCCAAGCGCACCCCGAACATCTGCAAGGTGGCACCCAGTTCCCGCTACCACATGCACGATGTGCTCCGCGCCGGTGGTATCATGACCATTCTGGCCGAAATCAACAAGATTCCCGGAGCCCTGAAGACTGACGTGCCCACCGTGAGCGGCAAGACGCTCGGTGAGCAGATTGAGGGCCTTTCCACCCAGGATCCCGCTGTTATCCGCACGCTGGACAATGCCTACTCCAAGGACGGCGGTCTTGCCGTGCTCTTCGGCAACCTTGCCGAGCAGGGCGCCATTGTGAAGAAGGCCGGTGTGCTGCCCGAGATGATGGTGCACCGTGGGCCTGCTGTGATTTTTGAGAGCCAGGAGGACGCCTGCGCCGGTATTCTGGCAGATAAGGTGAAGCCCGGTGATGTGGTGGTTATCCGCAACGAAGGGCCGAAGGGTGGCCCCGGCATGCAGGAAATGCTTGCCCCCACCAGCTACATCATGGGCAAGGGCCTGGGCAACTGTGTGGCTCTCATCACGGATGGCCGCTTCTCCGGCGCTACACACGGTGCCTGCATCGGCCACGTGTCCCCCGAGGCTGCCGAGGGTGGCCTCATCGGCCTGCTCAAGGATGGCGATATCATCTCCATCGACATTCCTGCCCGCAGCATGAATGTGGAGCTGAGCGATGAGGAAATCGCCGCCCGCCGCGCTGTGTGGCAACCCACCATGCAGGAAATCCCCAGCAAGTGGCTCAAGCGCTACCGCAAGCTGGCCACCAATGCCAGCAAGGGTGCTGTGCTTGCCTGATAATCATTACAAACCAGATTTATGAACGACACTAAACAGAACTTCATCGTCAAGTACTTCTCCGAGTTCGGAGTGCTTCGCGAGTGTGGTAAGAACTTCTGGCTGACGAACTTCATTCAGTTCTTCGATGGCCTGTCATACTTCACGCTCATCATCGTATTCTCCCTGTTCCTGAACAAGTACTGCGGTTTCCGCGATGCTGATGCTCCGTACTGGGTGGGCATGTACACGCTGTTCGTGTCCCTCTTCGTGTTCGCTGTGGGTACCATCTGCGATATCATCGGCCTGCGCCGCACCTACCTCATCGGCTTCATCATGCTGATTGGTGGCCGTCTGGTGCTGGGCATGGGGGCTGATTTCGGTACTGAGATTCTGCAGCTCAGTCAGGATGATTCCCG
>JAZOTV010000255.1:0-5831 GCA_045657815.1 Akkermansia sp. | reverse complement strand
AGGAATAAGCGCTGAAAGCATCTAAGCGCCAAGTCCCTCCCAAGATGAGTTCTCCCTATAGGAGCGTGGAAGACGACCACGTAGATAGGGTGCAGGTGTAATTGCAGTAATGTATTGAGCCGAGCACTACTAACATCCAATTGACCTTATACAATCACCCCGGTGACAAGCAATTTCTGCTTGAATCAAATGTAACCGAAAGTGAGAGTGCAAAACAAAGGAAAACGCAAAACCCGGAAGCCACGCGGATGTCAGCCTGCTGCCCCCAGCCGGCAGCCAGCACACAGCACAGCAACCCGCAAGCGCAGATGATTACCGAGGTAAGCAGCGAGCAAAGCAACGAAGAGCTCCCTGAAACCTGGTGGTCATAGCCTGATGGCCCCACCCGGTCCCATTCCGAACCCGGAAGTGAAACATCAGCACGTCGATGGTAGTCGGACGACAGGTCCCGCGAGAGTAGATAGCTGCCAGGGTAAATAAAGCCCGCAGAACGAAAGTTCTGCGGGCTTTTCCGTCTGCAGGCGAAGCCAGCAGATTTCGACCGAACGGAGTGAGGATTTAGACCTGCGGAGCAGGATTTCGTCCAGCCGCAGGCTGGATTTCGTTTTCCCGATGGTAGAGTGAAGAATAAAGCGCCATTCATAGGGAAGCAAGAGGCCGCTCAGTGTCGGGGCTTCCGACTTCGCCCCGTGCCGGGGCTACGCCGAGGCAGGGTAGAAAGCTGCCATCCGTCTCGCTGCTGCGCAGCTACGCCGAGACAAGGGGTAAATAAAGCCCGCAGAACGAAAGTTCTGCGGAATCATTCGGAGCGAGGGACTTCAGTCCCTCTGCGGTTATGGTTTCGGGACTGAGTCCCGTGCCTCGATAATGATGGCAGCCGCGCCCACAGGGAGCCTGCGGCTTGCGCGGCGTAAAGACTCTGGCAAGTTCATTATGGGGACAGTGTGTTCTGCCCACATAACATCTTGATTTTTGCTGTTATTTATGCTAGATTTCACAGTGAAATATGAAGAGAAGGGACTATAAATCAGGCTTAATCTGCATGGTGGG
The DNA here is from genome assembly GCA_045657815.1 of Akkermansia sp. Taxonomy (GTDB): domain Bacteria; phylum Verrucomicrobiota; class Verrucomicrobiia; order Verrucomicrobiales; family Akkermansiaceae; genus Akkermansia. The sequence goes on along the minus strand of JAZOTV010000255.1, from coordinate 4,781 downwards.
TATGCTGCTGGCTGCGTGCAGCTATGATTCTGTGTTTGAACCTGTTGCTCTGCGGCCTGCTTCGGCTGAGCTGCAGCAGGAGCTTACCCGGCAACACGAGAAAAATATAATACGCACTCAGACTGATTTTCCGAATGCACTGAAGGGAGGCCCTGGGTTTACTCGGGAAACAGCCTGGCAGATTCTCATCAAGAACCGTGCGGCGGTTTCCTTTGAATATCTGGTGCTGGGGCGTCTTGGGCTTGGGGAACAACGAATGCAGGCTCTAGTGGAGGAAGCGGGGCGTTACTATGATATGCACATCATCGATGTGGAGCATGATGGCAAGCACTACTCTGTGGAGCAGTGGTTTGATATTACTCCCTACTTCAAGTCCATGTAATCCCTTTTTTGATATATGCGTTGCTGTTCCATAGCTTTGTTCCTGCTTTCAACCATCGTTTCAGCGGCTCCGGTGTTCATTTCGGTGCCATTTGTGGCTGAACCTGCTGCGGAACAAGTGGCTAATCTGGAGCGCAATCGCAAGAGACTGCAGCGCCTGCAGGCGGCTGCAAGGCAATGCGTGGGTATGCGCCTGGTGTTATCAGAATCCCAGCATGCTCGGATTCGCCGCCCGGTGGAGCTGTCTCGTCTGAATGATGCTGAGATGAGTCAGATGAGGGAGGTGATTTTCCGCCTAAGGCCGGTGAAGACGGCTCCTTCTGGAGATTATGCGCCGCAATACGTTGTCTCCCTTCAGCTGGAAGGGGCTGGAGGCCAATTGCTTGATTCTGTGGATTATATGGATGCTGCCCCGGAGGGGATGGTGAGCCCGGATGGATATGCCCCTGGCTCTCGATTTGTTCTGGATGCTCATGGTTCGGTGGCCTGGCATCTGCTCATGAAGGCGGATTACGCCCGCAGCATTGCGAAGAATCCTGCGCCTTCGCGCTTGCGGCAGAGAATACCGAAATTCGAGGTTGTTTCTGCTTCCTCCTCTGATGAATCGGACTCGTCCTCTGCGTTTGAAGAGCAGGCGCCGCAGTATTATCACAAAAATTGCAAGGATTCTCACAAGGGGCACAAGCATAAGCGCTCGAATCATTACTGCGATCATCCGCAGAAATAGTAGGGGCTCCGGACGAATTGGGGATAAACTATCTGGGCTGTCGCGCACTACCCGCCTGTTTGCATTGACAGGATGTGGGGAAATCATGCGGCATAGCGCATTCCAGGACAGCATGGAGCTGTAAAAATGCGGGGAGGAGAATGCATTTTTCTTGCGTGTGATTCCGTTCTATGATATTTATAAGTCTCAAATGATTGCGAAAGCCGCACAGTGGATTGGCATGCGCCGTAAGCAGGAGGACGCCTACGTGGTGAAATTCTTCCCTGATGGCGTTCTGGCTGTTGTCTGTGATGGTATGGGTGGGCACCATGACGGCGCCATGGCCTCCACCTTGGCGACGGAAGCATTCCTTCGCTCGTTTGAGAAGAATAAATCCATGGCTCCGGGGCCTCGTCTGCGTCTTGCGCTGGATGATGCCAACGAGGCCGTGCGGGATTCTTTCGAAAGCCGTGGCGTGTACGGCGGTACCACACTGGTGGCAGCTTTTGCCGGGGCTGGTGTGCTGCGTTGGGTGAGTGTGGGCGATTCTGCTCTGTACCTTTGGCGTGGTGGGCGTTTAATCCGCCTGAACCAGGACCATTCCTACCGCGATGTGTTCCGCGCCTATATCGGCGCCGGCATGACGGCACAGGAAGCGCTCCGTCGCGGTCATGTGCTGCGCTGTGCGGTGACGGGCGAACCGCTGGATATGGTGGATGCGCCTGAGATTCCTTACCCGCTGCTGCCGAATGATCGTGTTCTGCTGGCATCGGATGGGTGTGAGGATCTGCTTGCACCGGAAATGTTGACCAATGTGGGGCGCAGTATCCTGGAGAACCGGGATGGGAGCCTTCCCGTGGCTATTATAGAGGCATGCCAGGCGCTGGATGACCCCTATGCAGACAATACAACTATTGTCACTATTGATATCTAACAAGCAGTGAATAGTGTGGCAGGTTGCGGTGTCATTCCCTGCATGAACACTCTTTGTTTACGCGATGGCTATGCGGATGGCCAGTATGTGCTGCCTCCCTTGCCGTATGAAATCAATGCCCTTGAGCCGTTGTTGGATGCAGAGACTCTGGATCTGCACCATTCCCGCCACCATGCAGCATATGTTGCCGGTGCTAATGATGCCGTTGCGAGGATGCGGCGAATAGCCCGAGGCGAGGAGCCGGACAATATGTTGCCGGCAGCGGCTCATAGTCTTGCCTTTAATCTGGCCGGTCATATGCTGCATACTTTGTACTGGGGCAATATGACTCCCGAAAAAGGTCAATGCCCGCAGTGTTGCCTGGCCGATGCTCTGAATCGGGCTTTTGGTTCATATGAGGGCTTTGTGCGCGTGTTCCGCAGTGCTGCTCTGGGCGTGCAGGGGAGCGGATGGGCTGTGCTCGCAACTGATGCTGTGAGCCATGAACTAGTGGTGCTTGCCGCTCATCGTCACCAGGATGCGTTGTTGCCCCGAATGCGCCCCCTGCTGGTGTGTGATGTCTGGGAACATGCCTACTATTTGCGCTATGCGAACAATCGCGCGCGGTATGTAGACACCTTTATGCATCAGATTAACTGGCGCACTGTGGAGATACGCTATAATCATAACAAGGAGAAATGCCATGGCTGAGAGCGATAAAGAAATGCGCGATTTCTGCTCGTGCAGCTGGGGGTGCCGCCTCATGGCGCGCCCTTGGGTAGCTTGCGTTCTGGCAGTGCTGGAGCTGGTGCTGGGCTTCATCCTGCTCAGCTTTCCGCTCATGCTGGGGCTTTCTGCAGTGTGGGTAAGCGGTTTTGTGCTGGTCGTTGCCGGTCTGGTGCGGCTGGTGCAGTGTATCACCCGGCGAGGGGACCGCTGGTGGAACCTGCTGGCTGCCGTGCTTTATCTGGTGATAGGTGTGTTCACCGTGCTCATGCCCATGCTCTCCATGGAATGGTGGACTCTTTTCATTGGCTCGTGTCTGTTCTCCGTTGGCGTGATACGCATGGCCGTGGCCATTGGAATGCGCAAGGAGAGTGGAGGATTCTGGCGCTTCTTCAATGCACTTATCTCTCTGGTGCTGGGTGTGATGATTATCTGGGGCTGGCCGGAATCCTCCGCGTGGTTCATCGGCACTCTCATTGCGGTGGAGATGATATTCTCAGGCTGGACGCTGATGTTCCTTGCGCTGGCACCCAGGGGAGAAGCAACCTGAAATCACTGAGCCTCCTCAATGGCCTGCCGCATGCAGGCCATTTTATTTTCTGTCTCCTGCCATTCCTGTTCCTCATCAGAATCCGGCATCAGACCGCCGCCCGCGTAGAGTCTGCAACAACCGGGGAGTATCTGCATGCAGCGCAGTGAGACGTACAGCTGGAGGGAACCATTGCCCCACGGGCCCACATGCCCCGCACTGTTACCCCACGGGCCCAGGTAGCCAGCGTAGCAGGAGCGGTCGATATCCGGGTACTGCTGCAGCACCTGGCGGGCCTCCGCCACGGGTGACCCGCAGACCGCCGGGGTGGGATGCAGCTGATCCAGCAGCGCGAGAAGCCTGCCGGGTGGCATACGGAAGCTGAAACGAGTGCAGAGGTGTTCAATGCGCCCGGCGCGGAGATTTTCCAGCGGTGATTCTTCAATCTGGTCAGCCAAGGGGGTGAGTACTTCGCGTATAAAGTCGGTTACCAGCGCTTGTTCCCGGCGGTTTTTGGTATCCCAGGGCAGGAGATTGGGAATGCGGGTACCGGCCAGGGCCATGGTATGCCAGTGCTCACCGCTGCCGGTGACGAGCTGCTCCGGCGTGCAGAACAGCCAGGTGCCATGCTGGGGGGTGTGTACCAGTGCTTTGAATGCGTTGGGATTCTGCTTGCAGGCAGCAGCAAAAGCCTTGCTGGGAGAAAATCCTGGCTCGGTTTCGACATCGGCCGTGCGGGCTAACACAATCTTGCGTACCTTGCCGCTTTTGATGAAGCCTGTGTATAAGGAGAACAGCCCTGCATATTGCCCGCGCGTGGTAGCGGCATCGGTGTAACTCACACTCATTTCTGCCCATGCATCGGGCAAGGGGACTTCCTGCAGCTCGGCGGGGATGAACAGGCTCTTGCCTTCAAATGTGGCCATCAGGAAGCCATTCTTGAAAATGGGGTCATCCTCGGTGCGGCCATCGGCGGCCATGCAGAAAACAGGCTGTGATTCCCCAGGCAGGCAATAGAGCGCAAAGGCGCATTGCCGCAGGCAAAGGGCATCAATCCTGTTTCCCATGGGGATGAGCATGGGCGCTACTATACACCTATCCGGTTATTTTGGCAACCTTTTTCAGCTCCACTCCACCTCAATTTCGGCGCGCACGCCTTCGGCAGAGTTGATGATGTGATGGGTGAAGTTGCCGCTGCGGTAGTGCTGTACCTCCACTTCGGCGCCCAGCATGCATTCCTTGCGGAATGTCAGGTGGAAGCGGGAAGGGGCACCCTCCGGCGTGTGTTCGGTGGGCAGGGTATCCAGCGCCCAGATGAGGTAGGCACTGTTGTTGATGTGGCCATTGAAGTCAACATCCCGGCGGGCGGCGGTGTGCGGGGTGCTGCAGAGCGGGGCCTCACTCCATTCCGGGCACACCAGTGCTGTGGTAATGGGCGGGCATTCGATGCCCTTGAATGCAAACTCCATGCGCTTCAGCGGGAAGGGACGGCGTGTGGTGATGTCGATGAGCACCCACATCAGGTC
>JAZOTV010000254.1:0-2341 GCA_045657815.1 Akkermansia sp. | reverse complement strand
CCTCAATTTCTCTAAGTTCCTCAACATCACGAAGAACTTTCGTCTTACACTCCTCATAAAGTTTTTTTAAATCTTCTTTGATTCCTAGATATTCTTTATCATCGGAGATTTCTTTCAGAGACAATATTTCCCCTTTTTTGTTTCCACTTTCTTTGGTGGCGATAGCGGTGGATTTCGGGGGGACGAGTATCAAGATTGGCGTGACCCGTGGGGCCGAGCTGGTGGATAAGGCGGAGCCGCTGCCGACACCGGAGTTCGATAGTCCGGAGTCTATCATGGCTGCTATGTGTGCCACAATGAAAGAGCTGCAGCGCAGGCACCCGCAGGTGGCGGCAGTGGGGCTGGGGATGCCCGGCTGGGTGGATTTTTACAAGGGTGTGCTCTACCAGCTCACCAATGTGCCGGTGTGGAATCACCAGGTGCCGGTGCGCGAGGTGATGGAGCGCGAGCTGGGGCTTCCTGTGGTGCTGGATAATGATGCCAACTGCATGGGCTATGCTGAGTGGAAGCTGGGTGCGGGCAGGGGGCTGGAGAGTCTGCTCTGCCTGACCCTGGGCACGGGGATCGGTGGTTGCATTGTGGTGCACAATCGCATGCTGCGCGGGCGCAATGTGTCCTGCGCGGAGCTGGGGCAGACCAGCGTGGATTTCAAGGGGCGCGTGGGGCCGTTCGGTAATCGTGGGGCCGTGGAGGAATACATCGGCAACAATGAGTTTGCGGCCGATGCCGTGGCCCGCTATGCAGAGGCTGGTATTCAGAAGACGCTGGCGGATTGTACGCCGTACCAGCTGGAGCTGGCAGCCCGCGCGGGAGATACCATTGCTCTGGAGATGTATCGTTCCTTTGCGGAGAAGCTGGGCTGTCTTATCATGAATATGATGTATACGCTGGTGCCGGAGGCGTTCATCATTGGCGGCGGCGTGGCGAAAGCCGGAGATTTGCTCTTTGACCCGCTGCGTGCCTGCCTGAAGGAACAGCTCTTCCCGGTGCATTATGATAACCTGCGCCTGCTGCCGGCTCAGTTCGGGGCAGATGCCGGTATCATCGGCGCCGGGCTCATGGCGGCAGATTATGCCGCAGGCTCGTTGAGGTGAGGGCTCAGTTATCGATGCTGTATTCTTTTCCCTCCTGGGTGGCCAGGTCATACCGCATGACCCGCACTCTGGTTCCCTTGGTGGGGAAATGGTAGATCACCAGGGTGTCTGTGGCATCAATGGTGGCGAATACTCCGGGATAAACGGCTTGCTGTTTCAGGACGTAATCCAGGCGGAACTTATTGCCTTCTGCATGCTCCAGCTCCTTGGATATCAGGAGCAGAGACATGCCATCCTCCGAGAGCTGGCCCAGGGTGGCCCTTCTCTTGAACCCGTGCTCCCCGCGGGTGCCGGTGACTTTTGAGATGAAGAGTGTGCGTTGCGTGGCATCCCATTGTGCGCGCTGTTCTTCGGGCCTGGTGGCTGCAAATTCTGTAATCAGCTGCTCATGCTCAGGCTGGAGCTCTGATATTTCAAAATTCTCCTTCAGAGAGTCAAAGCTGAAACTCCGTTGGTGTACATTGAGAAGTTGCCGGCTCTGCGGTTCTACGAGCCAATGCGTCAGGTAAATGCGCTGGGATTCCGCATCCGCGTTCATGAACACATAGGGAGCAACGGCCTTCTGTATCCGCTCCCGGAAATTCCGACGAATACCACCGGTGCCCAGCTCCTTCTCACAGGTGAGGTAACGCAGCGTCATGCCGTCTGTCGATAGCTGCCAGATGGCCTCATTCAGCAGGCGGGTGCCCGGAGTCCTGCCGCGAGAGGTAAAGGCGAAGTAGCGCAACCCGGCAGTTGCATCCCACTGTTCCCGCATGGGGCTTTGGTTGTCCCCGAAAGTCTGTTCAAACAGGGACGCGTCTGCTGCCGGTATGGCGTTTCCCCAATCCCTATCTACGCATGCTTTTTCCGTTTCCACAGCGGGAGCCAGAGAGGAAACAAGCAGTAACAGGGCAAGGCAGAGTGTTTTATTCACGTATGGGCGCATTCTCTGATAATACATTACATGCAAACCCGTGGCAAGAAAAAAGGCCTGCATGGCAGGCCTTTTCAAAGAGCGGATGATGGGATTCGAACCCACGACATCAACCTTGGCAAGGTTGCGCTCTACCACTGAGCTACATCCGCGATGTTTTCTTTAGAGAGCGGATGATGGGATTCGAACCCACGACATCAACCTTGGCAAGGTTGCGCTCTACCACTGAGCTACATCCGCGATGTTTTCTGGAGAGCGGATGATGGGATTCGAACCCACGACATCAACCTTGGCAAGGTTGCGCTCTACCACTGAGCTACATCCGCGTGTT
>JAZOTV010000253.1:0-7680 GCA_045657815.1 Akkermansia sp. | reverse complement strand
ACGATCCGACTTGAGAGTGGGGATGCAGCAGTCCCGATTCGCAAATATCGATTTGGAGTGGCTGGGAAAACGCATCTGGCAGAACGAATGCGCCGGCAGCGTGCAGGGGCTGGTGAGCTGGAACGCCGGGGAGGAGTTCCCCTCGCTGGGTATCGGGCATTTCATCTGGTACCCCGCCGGTGTAAACGAGGCCTTTGATGAGAGTTTTCCCACTTTTGTGCGTTACGCCCGCTCCAGGGGCGTGCAGGTTCCCGCTTATTTTGACGGCCCCGCCCCCTGGCCGGACAAAGCCGCCTTTCTGGCCGACCGCAGCGGCACCGCAGATGCCATGCGCCGCTGGCTGGCAGCTCATGTGGAGCTTCAGACGCAGTTCATCATGCTCCGCTCGCGCATGGCTCTGCGCCGCATGATGCAGCAGAGCCGCCAGCCGCAGGTCATCCAGCGCCGCTACGCCGCCCTGGCTTGCACCACCCAGGGCATGTACTGCCTGGTGGACTATGTGAATTTCAAAGGCGAAGGCACCAAGGAATCTGAGCGCTACAATGGCCAGGGCTGGGGATTACTCCAGGTACTGGAGGAAATGAAGGGCTGCCCCACCGGCACCGCCGCCACGGCTGAGTTCTCACGCGCAGCCGCCGCTGTGCTGACCCGCCGCGTACAGAACGCTCCCGCCGCCCGCGGCGAGCAACGCTGGCTTGCAGGATGGCTGAACCGCTGCAAGACTTACAAATAAAGGAAACTTGACGATTGGCGAATGACTACTGGCAATTGAGCCACGTCCTTCGCGCATCACACTTCACTTGCGGACGCTGAGGTAGTTTGCCAGAGCCACCACAAAAAGAAGCCCGCAGATACCGGTGTAAAGCACTCGCTCTGCCAGCAATTTATCCTGCGGGGCGAAATACCAGTATGCCCCGCCCAGAGCAGCAAATCCGATAAGGAGAATAATAATGCTGATTTTGTTAGCCTGCCACATGATATAAAGAGACAATTCACCCGCCGGAGGAGAACCACCCGGCGGGTGAAGTAGCTTTTAGTAGTTCACAGCCTCAATGCGGAAATAGGACTGCGGATGGTCGCACACGGGGCAGATGGCCGGAGCCTTCTTGCCAACCTGAATGTGGCCACAGTTACCGCACTGCCAGATTTCATCGCCATCGCGGGAGAACACAAGGCCGCCCTCGATATTGGCCAGAAGCTTGCGGTAGCGCTCCTCGTGGTGCTTCTCTACAGCAGCCACGCCGTCGAACAGCACAGCCAGCTCCTCAAAACCTTCCTCGCGGGCTTCCTTGGCGAAGGTGTAGTACATGTCGGTCCACTCGTAGTTCTCACCCTCGGCAGCATCCTTCAGGTTCTGCATGGTGGAGGGGATGCCACCATCGTGCAGAGCCTTGAACCACAGCTTGGCATGTTCCTTCTCATTGCGGGCGGTCTCCTCAAAAAGTTCGGAAATCTGCACATAGCCATCCTTCTTGGCCTTGGAGGCGTAATACTGGTACTTGGTGTAGGCCTGGGCCTCGCCGGCAAAGGCGATTGCCAGGTTCTTGGCGGTCTTGGTTCCTTCCAGGTTCATGGTATCTTGTAATGTTAGAATTGTACCCCCATTGCAAGGGGCGTCATATCATCAGTCTAGCACATTCACCTGTACAGGTAAACACAATTCTGCACCGCATGACGCGTTCGCCACGTACGCGTGCGCATAAGTGCGAAAAAAGCTTGATTTCCGAGCTTATCTTTGCTACGTTATGTCGCGTATGAAGAAAACCCTTTCGATAATTGGTCTGGGGGCTGGCATGCTTGTGGCCCTTTCTTCCTGCAGCCAGTACGGAGACACCCTGGGCTATGAGGAAGCTATGCCCATGAGCGAGCTGGCCGTGGGTGACAGCGAATTGCCGCCGTGGGTTCTGGAAGGAGATGACTCTTACCAGATTCCTGCCGGAGAACGCACACCGGAGGTAGACCGCAATCATTTCGCCACTCCCGAACCGGGTGAATCCATGGCTGTATCCAACGGTCTGACCCGCCAGAACCAGCCTGCCCTGGCCCATGATGACACCGTGGTGGATTCCCACGTGGGCGCCGATTTCGACCCCTACGCCATGCCGGATACCCCCACGGGCGCGGCAACCGGCACCAGCACCACTACACCGGTGGCCACCACCACCAAACCCAAGCAGCCTGCCATTGCCTCCACCACCAAGCCTAAGGGAAGCAACAAGAAGGTGAAGAAGGTGAGCGAGCCCACCCTGGTGGTGTACAAGGTGCGCCCCGGCGACAACCTGTATGAAATTGCCAAGCGCAGCAACACCACCATTGCCCAGATTCGCAAGGACTCCGGCATCAAGGGTGATATCATTCACCCCGGCCAGACCATCAAGGTGCGCTTCACCCCCAAGGGATACAAGGCTGACAAGAACAAGAAAACGGAAACCAGCACGACCTATATCGTGAAGCAGGGAGACATGCTCTCCAAGGTAGCCGCCAAGCATGGTGTAAGCCTTGCAGCCCTGCTGAAGGCAAACAACCTGACCATGGCTCAGGCTGGCAAGATCCGCCCCGGCACCAAGATTACCATCCCCGGGAAAACCTCCACGGTTTCCAAGAAAACCAGCAAGCGCAAATCCACCAAGCGCCGCTAAACGGCAACACCGTTCCTGACCCCCGGAGCCTCTCATGAAGCTGCATCCCGGCATCCGCATCATTCTGACCACCACCGCCACGGCAATGGGACTGAGCTCCTGTGCCCTGAAGGATGGAAGGCTGGATTTCACCTGGTGGCAGGATGCAGCAGCCCCGGTGCTGGAGGACGATGTCATCATTGAAGCCGGCGGCGGGGGCTATTACCGCAGCACCCCGGCCCCGGCGCAAATTCCCCAGGCCTCCATTCCCAGGGAGGAACCGGACCAGCCGGCAGCACCCCAGGCTGCTGGCGAACAGGCAGTGGCCCAACATCAACCAACCACCCAGCCTCCGCCAGCACGCCCGGTAACCCGCCCCGCCGCAGCACCGGCAGAACCTGGCTTCTACGTGGTGCAACCGGGCGATACACTCACAGCCATTGCCCGCCGCCACGGCACCACAGTAAACGCCCTGGTAACGGCAAACAACATGCCCAGCGCCAATGCACCACTGCTGGTAAACCAGAAACTGCAGCTGCCCGGCACCACCGCCCGACCGGCAACCCCGGCCCCGCAGAAAGGCCAGGCCGCACCGCAAAAAACAGCCGAGCCCAAGCCGGCGGCCCCGGTTTCCACCGGTGGCGCCACTTATAAGGTGCAGGCTGGCGATACCCTTTACCGCATTTCGCGGCAGCATGGAGTGAGCCCCGCGGCGCTCATGCAGGCCAATGGGCTTACTCCCGAAACCGCCAACACCATCCGGGTGGGAGCCATTCTCCGCATCCCGGCATCCAACTAAATCATGAAACGTATTCTTCCCCTCACGCTCACATCCCTGCTGGCGATTTCCTGCTCCAGCCAGAAATTCTACGAACCCGGCCAGACCACCCAGACACCGGCTCAGCCGCTGGTGCCGGTGCAGCTGCCGAACCCGCTGAACCTGCCCGGCAAGGACCAGCCCGGCTATAAAAACCCCTACACCCCCGGCACACACGAGCACTTTGCCGCCCAGCCGAGCTACCCCACCAACCTTGAGTTCTGGTCAGATGATACGCTGCTGCTGCAGGTAACCCGGGCCAACTCGAAACTGGTTATCTGCATTCCGCAGCAGCGCGCCCGCCTTTATGTGAACGGCAAGGTGGCCATGGACTGGCCGGTTTCCACCGGCACCAACGGTCACGAAACTCCCACCGGCGTGTTCCGCATCATTGAAAAGAACGAAGACCACAAGTCCAGCCGCTATGGCAAGTTCATCGATGCAAACGGCAAGGTGACCAACAGCAACGCAGACCTGCTGCATGGCCTGCCTGAAGGCCAGACCTTCGAAGGCGCCGGCATGCCCTACTGGCACCGATTCACCCCGGACGGCGTGGGCCTGCACACCGGCAAGGTAGTGGCCGGCCAGCGCCTTTCCCACGGCTGCATCCGCACCCAGAACCACGTGGCCAGGAAATTCTTCCAGCATTCTGTGCTGCAGCTTCCCGTCTATATTACCCGCGCGGTAGAGGACTACAACCGCGGCGGTTTTGTAAAGCCCATCGATGTGAAGTACCGCCCGAAGCCCGGCAATGACTACTCTGATAACGTACTGCCCACGGATATCAGGATTGTACCCGCCAACTCCCCGGAGGCTCACTTCCAAGCCTGATTTTTCCGTCACCCCTGCCTGGCACCAGGCAGGGGTGAGCTGTCATTCCATACCATCCCGCTACCGCATACCCCTCATATTCTGTCCATGCCCAGTTTCCGGATTCTCCGTTGCGCGAATGCCCAATTATATATAGCCGCTGCCGTCATGATGCTGGCAGCCGCTGCCTATGTACTCTGTTTCAAGGAGGTGCTCTGGCAGCAGATAGCCGCCGTAGTGGCGGCAGTCATCACCCCGGTATGGGCAGCACACTATGCCCTGCTGCGCTACACGGTGGATGCCACCGGCATCACCCGCCGCAGCATGCTTGGCAGCAGCAGCATCAAATGGTCAGAACTGACCAGCGCCACCCTGCTGGAACGCAGCTACCAGGGCACCGCCAGCTGCACTATCATGCTCCAGGCAGAGCAGGTCAGCATGAGCATCAGCTCCGATACTCTGCCCCTGGAGGAGGTGCAGGAACTGGCCGGAGAACTGCGAAAAATCGGCCTACTGCATTGATAACCTAACCGTCAGGCATTTTTTTTGAAAAAAGACTTTCCAAACGGGGACTTTCTGGTATAATGCGCGCGTCTGACCACGGCACCCTGCCGCACGGGCCGGAGCCGGGAACCCAGACAATCCCACACATTTATGTCTGATTACACAACACGAGTGCTGGAACAGGTGCGCGCCAAGAATGCGCATGAGCCCGAGTTCCTCCAGGCTGTACAGGAGGTTATTTCCACGATTGAACCTGTACTTTCCGCCAATAAGAAGTACGAAGACAACTGCATCCTCGAGCGCATCGTCGAGCCGGAACGCACCATCATCTTCCGCGTGCCGTGGCAGGATGACGCCGGAAAAATCCACGTGAACCGCGGCTACCGCGTTCAGTTCAACAGCGCTATCGGCCCGTACAAGGGCGGCCTGCGCTTCCATCCCTCTGTAAACCTGGGCATCCTCAAGTTCCTCGGTTTCGAGCAGATTTTCAAGAACTCCCTCACCACCCTGCCCATGGGCGGTGGCAAGGGCGGCGCCGATTTTGACCCCAAGGGCAAGAGCGATGCCGAGGTAATGCGCTTCTGCCAGAGCTTCATGACTGAGCTCTACCGCCACATCGGCGCTGATACTGACGTGCCCGCCGGCGATATCGGCGTGGGTGCCCGCGAAATCGGCTACTTCTACGGCCAGTACAAGCGCCTGAGCAATGAGTTCACCGGCGTGCTCACCGGCAAGAACCTGAACTGGGGCGGTTCCCTCATCCGCCCGGAAGCCACCGGCTACGGCACTGTATACTTTGCTCAGAACATGCTGGCCACCCGCAACGATGACCTCGTCGGCAAGGTGTGCGTGGTTTCCGGTTCCGGCAATGTAGCCCAGTACCTGGTGGAGAAGCTCAACCAGCTGGGCGCCAAGGTGGTGACCATGTCCGACTCCAACGGCTACATTTATGACCCCGAAGGCATCAACGCTGAGAAGCTTGCCTGGATTATGGAGCTCAAGAACGTGCGCCGCGGCCGGATCAAGGAATACGCCGATGCCTTCAAGAGCGCCCAGTACTTCGAAGGGCAGCGCCCCTGGAGCGTACCCTGCGATTGCGCCTTCCCCTGCGCTACGCAGAACGAAATCAATGGAGCAGAGGCCGCAACCCTCATCAAGAACGGTTGCATGCTCGTGGCCGAAGGCGCCAACATGCCTACCGACCTGGAAGGCATCAACAACTACCTGGCCGCCAAGATTCTCTACGGCCCGGCTAAGGCCGCCAACGCCGGCGGCGTTGCTACCTCCGGTCTCGAAATGAGCCAGAACAGCATGCGCCTGAGCTGGAGCCGCGAAGAAGTGGATGCCAAGCTCTTCGGCATCATGAAGAACATCCACGAAAACGCCTACAACCATGCCCGCGAGTTCTCCAAGGACTGCACGGATACCTTCACCAACTACGTGGCCGGTGCCAACATCGCCGGTTTCGTGAAGGTGGCAGATTCCATGATTGCCCAGGGTCTGGTGTAATTCCCCTCACCACTTTCACTGCCGCAGCCGGAGCATACTGGCTGCGGCAGTATTTTTCTGGCAGGCCATACAGTTTTCCGCTTGATATTAACAGCTGATATGCTAGAATACAGTATGGTCATGCATCAAATGAACCGTATCCTTTCCATTCTTCTGGCTCTGGTGCTGCTGTTGGGTATCAACGGCTGCCAGCAGCAGCTGGGCAGCAATGCACGCACCCCCAAGTACGTGTACCACAAGGGCTACACCCCCAAGAAGCTGAAAAACGGCAAAGTCACGATTCCCTACAAAGCCCCGGCCCGCATCAAACGCGCCATTGCCGCGGGCAACAAGATTGTAGGCAAACCCTATCGTCTGGGCGGTGGCCACGGCAAGCACGTGGACTCGGCCTACGATTGCTCCGGCTCCACAGCCTTTGTGCTGCGCGAGGCGGGCATGCTCAAGAAAGGAGCCTTCCCTTCCTCCCGTGATTTCCTGAAATGGGGGCATCCCGGGTTCGGCAAGTGGCTCACCGTCTATGCAAAGCGCGGCCATGTATTCCTGGTAATTGCAGGCATGCGCTTTGATACTACCGGCACCAGTCGTGGTGTCGGCCCCCGGTGGTACACAGAATCCCGCCCCTGCGGCGGCTTCTATGTCCGCCATATCCCCGGGTACTGATAAGCACCCGCAAACCACATATTATCCTTAAAGATGAACGAATTAAACGAACTCAACCACGGCACCCAGCGTATTGACTCCATCATGCAATACTGGGGGCTGGATAATCACGACCTTGTCAGCGTCTCCACCGAGCAGCTCACCCACAAGCAGGTGCAGAAAGCCCGCCAGGGACGCGAACTCACCCTCAAGATGATGCAGAAGGTCGCCCGCGCACTCAATGTTGCTATCTGGTATACCTGGATGATGAAGCCAAGGAAACCTACTACGAGTACATCCACCGCGACCTCTTCACCTACGCCAAGGGCTTTGACCCGGGCTGGCAGGACCCGAACCAGAAGTAAAGTACGAAGTACAAAGTGGGAAGTACGAAGTAATTGACTTTCTACTCCATGGCACTTTCGGTCACAGAGCTGGTCTGTCGCCTGAAGCACACCGTTGAAATCAACGTGGGCGAGCAGAGCGTGATCGGCGAAATCGGCTCCTGCAAAGCCGCCAGCAGCGGACATATCTACTTCACGCTCAAAGATGCACACTGCCAGCTCCAGTGTGCGTTGTACGCTTTCCGTGCCCGCAGCATGCGGCTGCGGCTGCGCGAAGGCATGCTGGTGGAACTGCGCGGTAAAGCCACCGTGTGGGAAGGGCGTGGCGCGCTCCAATTCATCGTTGATTCGGTGAAAGAAGCCGGTGTAGGCACGCTGCAGCAGCAATTTGAGGCGCTGAAAGCCAGGCTGGCGGCAGAAGGACTCTTCGATGCCGCGC
>JAZOTV010000252.1:0-6411 GCA_045657815.1 Akkermansia sp. | reverse complement strand
CAGGCTGAAGCCGCCGGGGCTCCCGAGGCTGACACAAATGCTGACGCAGAAGCCGCCCCCGAGTTCCACCATGTGACGGTGCTGCGGGAAGAAGCCGTGGCAGCACTGCAGCCGGCCGAGGGCCGTGTGCTGGTGGACGCTACGCTGGGTGGCGGAGGCCACACCGAGCTGATGCTGCAGGGCGGAGCCACCGTATGGGGCATCGACCAGGATCCCGCCGCCCGCCAGGCAGCCCGCAAGCGACTGGCCACCTATGCTGACCGCCTGCACATCGTGGCCGGCAATTTCCGCAACGCCGCCGAGCTGCTGAAGTCCCAGGGCGTACAGCAGGTGGATGGTCTGCTGGCCGATATCGGCATCTCTTCCCCGCAGGTCGACCAGGCCGAGCGAGGCTTCTCCTTCCTGGCTGAAGGCCCGCTGGATATGCGCATGAACCCCGCAGCTCCCCGCAGCGCCGCAGACATCGTGAACACCGCCGCCGAGAGCGAGCTGGCCGATATTCTGTGGCAGTACGGAGAGGAACGCGCCAGCCGCGCCATAGCCCGCCGCATCGTGCAGGAGCGTGCCAAAGCCCCCATCACCACCACCACTCAGCTGGCCTCCATCATTGCCTCCGTGCTGCCCCGCAAGGGCAAGCAGCACCCCGCCACCCGCTCATTCCAGGCGCTCCGCATCGCCGTGAATGATGAGCTCGGTGCGCTGGATGCCCTGCTGGAAAGCGGCCTGAGCCTGCTCAAGAGCGGCGGCCGCTTCGCCATCATCACTTTCCACAGCTTGGAGGATCGCGCGGTCAAACGCTACTTTGACCGAGTGACCCGCCCGGAAATCGACCGCCCGGAATGGCCTGCCCCGCGCCCCAACCCGGAATACGCCGCCCGCCTGATTACCCGCAAGCCCATCGTGGCGAGCGAGGCCGAGCTGGCAGCAAATCCGCGCGCCCGCAGCGCCAAGCTCCGCGTCATCGAAAAGCTATAAAATCTCCTCTCTGTATCACCACCGCCACTCTCATCTTCTTCAATGTCTCCCAGCCTTAAAACCTCCCGCTACGCCAACCGGGTAAGCTTCAGCTTCCTGGTGTGGATGGTGGTCTTTGCCATCCTGGTATCGGCAGGGGGGGTAACCTACGCTCTTTTCAAGAATGACCAGGTAGCTGTGCGCACGGAAATCAACAACCTGAACCGGGAAATTGCCGTGAGCAACATGAATACCAACCAGCACCGCGCCAAGACCAATGCCCTCACCAACCGCTGGGCTATGCGCGACCGCCTCAGCCAGGATCGCTCCACCCTGCGTGATATTGACCGCAACCAGATTGAACTGGCACGCCGCTTGCAGGACAGCGGACTGGCCGTCCTCCGCCGATAACCAGAACCGCCGCACCAGACTCGTTTCTCTATGAAGACCAAGATACCATTTGCCGGTCGCTGCATCATTATTGCAGCTGGCATGGCTGTTGTATCGAGTCTGGCTGCCGTGCGCCTGGTAAACCTGCAGCTGCTGGATAAAGAGAACATCAGCACCCTTGCTGCAGATGACCTCATCGATATTGAGCGCATCCCCGCCAAACGCGGCATCATCATGGACCGCAACGAGGAGCTGCTCACCAACAATCTTCAGAGCTCCGAACTGGTGGCAGACCGCTACCACCTGCGCGAAATCACCGCCGTGGTGGAGGGCCTGGCCTATAACCACGCCGTTAATGACCCCCGCTGGGATACCCTGACCGACCCCGCCGAAAAGCGCCGCCTGGTCTATAACTACCGCGCCAAACTCCTCAACAACGCCAAGGCGGACATGACCGATGAGGAAAAGAAGGAGCGCCTGGCCAGGCTGGACCGCAAGGACGCCCGCGCCAACCGCCTGCTGGAGTTTGACGAAAAGATGATGGAGTACTACTTCCAGCAGCATGACAAGCTCGTGGCGGAGGTGCTGTACCCCTTCCTCTCACACCAGGAGATTGAGGAAAGCGTCAATGGCCGCACCATCAAGCGCTTCATGACCCGCGAGGATATCGTGGAGAAAATCGCCCAGACCGCCACGCTCAGATACAATGAGGAGGCCCGTGCCAAGGGGCTGCCCACCCGCAGTATCCGCAACCAGATTGTGCTGGCCAAGGGCATGAGCTTTGACAACGCCGGCAAAATCCGCGAGGCCATTTCTGCCGCGCGCCTGCGCGGGCTCACGGTGCAGGATGAACTGCGCCGCTCCTATGTGATGCCGGAAATGCTCTGCCACGTGCTGGGCTATGTGGACCACGAGAACAAGGGCATGAGCGGCGTGGAGGCCTATTTCCAGAGCTACCTGGCCGGGGTGGACGGCATGCGCGAATACCGCCACAACGCCCGCGGACAGGTTCTGCCGAACGCGGATGACCGCTTCATGGCCGCCAAGGACGGCCTCAACCTGAAGCTTACCATTGATATGCGCCTGCAGGCCATTGTGGAGCAGGAGCTGGACAACGGCATGCGCCATTTCCGAGCCAAGCGCGGCTGCATGATTGTGGTCTCCCCCCAGACCGGCGATATTCTGGCCATGGTGAGCCGCCCCGCCTTTGACCTGAACACCAAGGAACTCATTACCCACAAAGGCAAATTCCCCCGCGGAGAGGTCAAGGAGGACGGCAAGGTGCTCACCGGCGATTTCAACTTTGCCTGCCAGACCCGCTACGAACCGGGCTCCACCTTCAAGGTGCTGGCAGTCACCGCCGCAGTGGATAAGGGGCTCATGGGCATCCGCTCCTATGTGAACTGCTCCCCCTTCTCTGTGGGCTTCGGCAGCAAGGCTATCAATGACCGCCCGTTCAACTACGGCAGCCTGCCGGTGTGGGGCGTGCTCAAGAAATCCAGCAACCCTGGCGCTGCCCGCATCGCTATTGTAGCCAAGTGGCAGAACTATAAGGAATACCTGGAAAAATTCGGCCTGAACAAACCGGCCGGCATCGACCTGCCCTCCGGTGGTGCCTGTCTTCTGGCAGATGGCTCCAACATCGTGAACTATTCCCGCATTGCGTACGGCTACTCCGTGGCCGTTTCCCCGCTGCACATGGCCATGGTCTACGCCGCCATTGCCAATGATGGCGTGCGCATGAAACCCCGCCTCATTGATAAGATTTTTTCTGCAGACGGCGCTGTGTATGATGAATGCGCCCCGCAGGAAATCTGCCGGGTCATGAAATCCAGCACCGCCAGAGACCTGCGCTTTGCCCTGGAAAGCGTGACGGAACGCAAGGGTGAATGCGGCCGCGGCACCGCCACGGCTGCCGCCATTCCCGGGTTCCGCGTAGGCGGCAAGACCGGCACCGCCAAGAAGGTGAAGGCCGGCGGCGGCTATGCCGAAAATCTCTACACCGTCTCCTTTGCCGGTGTGTTCCCCATCGATGACCCGAAACTCGTGGTCATGACTGTTATTGACGAGCCACACCCCACCGATTGCAACCCCGGCGGCGGCACCGTGGCAGCCCCCATCTTCCGCGCTGCGGCAGAGCGATTCATCAATGTGCTCAATCTTGCTCCCAGCGACCCCGAAGCATACGAAAAATATCTTGCTACTAAGCAGGAATCTGCTAATCTAAAGAAATAAGAATTCCCACGCCATGGACACGAAGAAATTATTCAGCATACTGACCGGCGCCAGCATCACCGGCAAACTCACCAAGCAGCTCACGCTGCTTACTGATGACAGCCGCAAAGTGGTACCCGGCTGCTGCTATGTGGCGGTGAAAGGTACTCAGTTCGATGGTCACAGCGTCATTGACGAGGTGATTGCCGCAGGGGCCGTGGCCATCGTGGCAGAAACCCCGGCCAGCGCCGCCGCCCAGGCCGCCGGCACCTGCTGGGTACAGGTGAAGGACACGCACGAGGCCTGCGGCCTGCTCATGAGCGCATGGAACGATTTCCCCAGCAGCAAGATGGTGCTGCTCGGCGTGACCGGCACCAACGGCAAAACCACCATTTCCTACCTGGTGAACCACATCTACCGCGCCGCCTGGCAGCGCGCAGGTCTCATCGGCACCATTATCTATGACAACGGCGACCGCCGCGTCCCCTCCACCAACACCACCCCCGGCTGCACCCTGCTGCAGAGCATGCTGGCCGATATGGTGAAAAACGGCTGCCGCGCCGTGGCCATGGAGGTATCCTCCCATGCGCTCACCCAGCAGCGCACCGCCGGCACCAATTTCCGCGTGGGCATTTTCACCAACCTCACCCAGGATCACCTGGACTACCACGGCACCATGGAGGAATACTACCAGGCCAAGAAGCAGCTCTTTGTGAACATGGCCGCGGCCGACCGCAAGAGCGCCGCTGTCATCAACATTGATGATGCCTATGGCCGCCGCCTGGCAGAGGAACTGGCCCCCATCATGAAGGTGCGCACCTATGGTGAGAACGAGAAGGCAGATTTCCGTGCCGTGCCCAGGCTGATTACGCTGAAAGGCAGCCAGTATGAACTCATCTACCAGGGCCGCAACTACCTGGTCCGCACGCCGCTTATCGGCGAATTCAACCTTTCCAACAGCCTGGCCGCGCTGGCCGGCGCGGTGTGCTCCGGTATCAGCATCAACGATGCCATCACCGCCATGGCTCAGAGCCCGCAGGTGCCCGGCCGCATCGAGCTGGTAAGCAGCGTGAACAACGTGCAGTGCTTTGTGGACTATGCCCACACCCCGGACGCCGTGGAAAACGTGTGCCGCACCATGAAGGCCCTCTGCCGCAACGGCCGCCTCATCACCATCTTCGGCTGCGGCGGCGACCGCGACCGCACCAAACGCCCGCTCATGGGCGAGGCCGCCGCCCGTTACAGTGACCTCTGCATCGTCACCAGTGATAACCCCCGCAGCGAGGACCCCGAGCAGATTATCGACGAAATCATGCCCGGTATTCCCCGCGCCAAGCAGCACCGCATCACCGACCGCGAAGAAGCCATCCGCGCCGCGCTGGAGCAGGCCCGCCCGGGAGACGCCGTGCTCATCGCCGGCAAGGGGCATGAGAACTACCAGATTTTTGCCGATGAAACCGTCGAGTTCTCCGATGCCGCCGTGGTGCGTAAGTTCTACGCCGAAAAGAACCCGGAGGGCATCTCCGTGCCCTCCCGCAAGCCGGAAGGGCGCCGCAACCGCTGATTTCTCAACACCATGACTCATCTGACCACTACAGAACTCATCACCGCCACTGCCGGCCAGGCCGTGGTGCGGGGGGACCGGGCCATCACCGCCGGGCTCACCACCGACAGCCGCGCCATTGTGCCCGGCTGCGTGTTCCTGGCGCTCTGTGGTGAGCGGTTCGACGGCAACAACTTCGCCGCCGAAGCCACGCAGAAGGGAGCAGCCGCTGTGGTGGTATCGCGACTGGTGGGTGAATATGCCCCCGGCAGCACCGTGGTGCAGGTGGCAGACACCCTGCTGGCGCTGCAGAATCTGGCCGCCTGGTGGCGCAGCCAGCTGGAGCCCCTGCATGTGGTGGGACTCACCGGCAGCAGTGGCAAGACCAGTACCAAGGACATGTGTCTCTCGGTGCTCTCTCAGAAATTCAATGCTCTGGCGACCAAGGGCAACCTGAATAACCACATCGGCGTGCCGCTCAGCATTCTGGGTACGGAAAAGGGCACCGAAGCCGCCATCTGGGAAATGGGCATGAACCACGCAGGCGAAATTGCCCCGCTCTGTGGCATGACCCGCCCGCAGATTGGTATCATCACCACCATCGGTTCGGCACACCTCGAGTTCATGGGCAGCCGCCAGGCCATTGCCTCCGAAAAATGCACCGTAGCCCGCGCCCTGCCAGCCAGCGGCTATATGATTTACCCTGCGCTGGATGACTTTGCGGACTACATCCCCACGCAGACCAGCGCCACCCCCATCCCCGTGGGTGGGTGCAGCAGCCCCGTGCGCGCGCTCAACCCGCGCAGCACCGCTACCGGCACCACCTACACCCTGCATATCGACGGCGAGGAAGAAGTGCAGGTCAACCTGCCCGTGCCCGGTGCCCACATGGTGAGCAACAGCCTGCTGGCTGCTGCCGCCGGCTGGAAACTCGGCTGCAGCATGCAGCAGATTGCCGCCGGTCTCTCCGCCTCCACCCTCACCCGCGGCCGACTGGCCTGTAAGGAGGTGGATGACTACACCGTGGTGGATGATACCTACAACGCCAACCCCGAGAGCATGAAAGCGGCTCTGGAAACCGTAGCTGCCCTGCGCGGCCCGAAGCGCTGCACCGCCGTGCTGGGCAAAATGGGTGAGCTGGGCGGGGGCGGTATCGCCGCCCATGCCGACATGGGCTGGTGCGCAGCCTCCCTGGGCTATGCCGCCGTGGTGGTGGTGGGGCCGGAATGCGCCGAGACCCTGGCGCTGTGCGAAGCCGCCGCCGAAAGCATCCCCGCCCTGCTGGTAAACACCCCGGCCGAGGCAGCCGC
>JAZOTV010000251.1:0-6168 GCA_045657815.1 Akkermansia sp. | reverse complement strand
TTACACAGGTCCTACCGCCAAGATCAGCCGCCGTTTCGGCGTTGAGCTCTTCGGTGCCTCCAAGGCTTTCGCCCGTCGTCCCTTCCCTCCGGGTCAGCACGGTGCCCGCGCCGGCCGCAAGAAGAAGTCTGACTACGGCATTATGCTTGCCGAAAAGCAGAAGCTTCGCTTCATGTACGGTGTGCTCGAAGGTCAGTTCCGCAAGTACTATGAGGAAGCCTCCCGCCGTCGTGGCGTGACCGGCGATATCCTCCTGCAGCTTCTGGAGACCCGCCTTGATAACATCATCTATCGCCTCAACTTTGCCACCACCCGCGCCGCTGCTCGTCAGATGGTGTCCCACGGCCACGTGACCGTGAATGGCAAGAAGGTGAACATCGCTTCCTTCTGCTGCAAGCCCGGCGACGTGATCAGCGTTGCTGCCAAGGCTCGCTCCCAGGCTCTGGCCAACCGCTTCGTTGAGCTTGCTGCCAGCGCCACCACCCCCGATTGGCTGGAGGTTGACACCGCCAAGCTCACCGGTAAGGTGACCCGCATCCCCTCCGTGGAGGAGATTGCTCCCATCGTGAACGTGCAGCTCATCGTTGAGCTCTACTCCCGCTAATAACGGGGTTCCCGATAAAGGAAATACTTTCCGCAAAACCCTGCATGCCTCAGCATGCAGGGTTTTGTTCTTAATCTCGCGGTCTCTGCCCCGCGAGATTCTCTCGTTCTATCTATTAGGTTTCGCTTCTCTCTAACCTCTTGTCATTTCAGCGCTGCTGGTATAGGCTGGAGCTGCGTGAAACAGGAACTACCCTACGATCTTACTGTTATTACCGTCTGTCGGAATGCGCTTGAACTTCTGCCCCGCTGTATAGCATCGGTGCAGCCGCTGTACCATTCGGCACTGCGGGTGGAGCATCTGCTGATTGATGGAGCCTCTACCGACGGTACTGCGGAATATCTGGCCAATGCTTTAAGATGCGGCCTCATCACCCGTTTTGTGAGTGAGCCTGACCGCGGTATCTATGATGCGATGAACAAGGGAATCTGCCTGGCCCGGGGCAGGGTGCTGGTTTTCATCAATGCGGATGATGAGATTGTGGCCGGGGTTGTGCCGGATTGCTGCGCGCCCTTGCTTTCAGGCATGGCGGGGTATACCGTGGCCTCTGCCTGGTGTCTGGAGGGGGAACGCCGCAAGCTGCTGCGGCCACGGATGGACAGGGTGCTCTGGCGGCAACCCTACTGCCACCAGGCTATGTATTGCACCCGCGAGCTTCTGCTGCGGTTTGATGGCTTTGCCGGGGAGTCCTTTCCCATCGGTGCAGATACGGATCTGATGCGTCGCCTGTATGTAGCCAGGGTACCGTATGAAATTGTGCCGGTGGTGGCGGCGCGTTTTTACGCAGGCGGTGCGTCATCTGCCCCGGAGACCAGCCGGGATGTATACGAGCTTATGCTGAAATTTGCAGAGGCCTGCAGCGAGGAAGTCCGCCGGCGTCCGGCCATGTCGGCCATGGTCATGAAGCACCTGCGGCGCTATGTCAACAAACGGGTACAGCTGGCGCCGCAGGATGATTGGTATGCTGCCGAGGCTGCACGGTTGGCAGCATTTGTCCGGCAGGTGGTGCAGGGGCTTAATCCGGTGCAGCGTTTTGTGCTGGCGCACCGGTTGCGCCTGCAGGGTTGCTGGTATGCTTTGCGGACCCGCTGCACGAGTGGAAAGAGGCGTGAATACACCCGGCTGAACCAGAAAATCTGCACCTTATTTGCTGAAAATATATGAATGAAGCTGAAATGCCCCTTGTGACTGTGGTGACAGTCTGTTTTAATCTGGTAGGCAGCGGGCGTACCCGTTTTCTGAAGCAGTGTCTGCATTCGGTTCATGCTCAGGACTACCCGGCTGTGGAGCATCTGCTGATAGATGGCGGCTCTCAGGATGGTACTGTGGAGCTGTTGGAAAAATATGCAGCCCGGGGGTGGATTCGTTATCTCTCTGAGCCTGATTCTGGTATTTATGATGCCATGAATAAGGGAATCCGGCAGGCGAAGGGCAAATACGTGGCCTTTCTGAATAGTGATGATTTCTGGCATCACCGCCGGGCGGTCTCTGAGTCTGTTTCGGCTCTGGAACATTCGGCTGCGGGGTTTTCCTATGCGCCGCGCACGATTATCCGGGAGGACGGTGCTTTTATTTGTGTTGAATCAGCCTCGCTGGGGGTGTTTCCGCAGCTCATGCCCTTCTGCCACCAGACCATGTTCACCCGCCGGGAGCTTCTGTTGCGTTATGGCGGATTTGCTTCTGAGCACTACCGCAGTGCCGCAGATTATGAC
This sequence comes from Akkermansia sp., assembly GCA_045657815.1. GTDB lineage: Bacteria > Verrucomicrobiota > Verrucomicrobiia > Verrucomicrobiales > Akkermansiaceae > Akkermansia. The sequence goes on along the minus strand of JAZOTV010000251.1, from coordinate 3,852 downwards.
CTGGTGTGCCGCCTGCTGCTCGGCGGTGAACGTGGTATCTTTGTGCCACTGAATTTCACCAGCTTCCGCCTGGGGGGCTTTTCGGTGGCATGCGAGGAAATATCGCGCCGGGAATGCCACCAGATACGCCGCCGGCTTCTGGGGGCCAGGGTGGCCCGGACTCTCCAGCGCGGTGTGCTGAGCGATGCGGCTCTGCAGCATCTGCTGGATACTGTGCATCCGCAGGTCGGGCTGGAATTGGTGCGTGCTTATGCAGAGACCAGCCCGGGCCGCTACAACCTGTTGCATGGCCTTGTGCGGCGAGGCCGCGCGTCCGGCAGCACCTGCGTGGAGCCCGCACATGTGGGGCGCCGTTTTTATCTGAATGTGCTGCGTTATATTCCGCTGCTGCTTTGCAAATGCCGTCCGAGCCGGCAGGATTGGTATCTGCTGGGGCTTCTGCCTCTGCTGCGCTTGCGCCGCTGCGGTCTGCGCACCAGTGTGCGCCTGTTTTTCATCATACCCATTGCTGAGTATGGCCAGCGCTTCCGGGGGCGCTGACCATGGTGCATGCTTATGCCGGGAGGAGGCGAACAACGCGATCTGCGCGGGGCAGGGTGATGGTGACGGTGGTGCCGGTGCCTTCCTTGGAGGCGAAGCCGAGGGTGCCGCCGTGGTCCTTGATGATGCGGCGCACGATGAGGAGGCCGAGTCCGTTGCCTTTGCGTTTGGTGGTGCGGAAAGGTTCGTACATGCTGCCCATCACCTCGTGGGAAATGCCGGTGCCGGTGTCGGAAATGACCACGCGCACGTCATTATCATTGTAGGCAGTCTGGATGTAGATGCCGCCGGAGTCTCCGGGAATGGATTGGTAGGCGTTGCGGATGAGGTTGTAGAGAGCCTGGAAAAGCTGGGTGTTGTCGGCAGAGAGTTCGGGCAGGGCATCGCTGAGCTCCAGGTGCACGCTGATGCCGCGCGGGGCAATTTCCGGGTCGAGGGTCTCGATGACACGCTCGATGAGGGTGTTGATATTGAGCATCTCGCGCTGCAGGCGGGAGGGGCGCATGCTGTGCAGGAACTGGTGCAGCAGGGTGTCGAGCCGTTTGGTCTCATCCAGCGCGGTTTCCAGCAGCGGGGCCAGTTTCGCTTGATCTGCCCCGGCCAGTCTGGCCATTTTGCGCTGGAGCAGTTGCAGATTCAGCCCGATGGAGTTGAGCGGGTTGCCGATTTCGTGTGCCACGGCGCTGGCCATGAAGGAAAGCAGGTTCATCTGCTCGGCTTCGGCATTCTCCTCGCCGCGGGCGTGCTGCTCGGTATCATCTCGCACCAGGAGGAGGTATTCGCTGCCCTCGGCAATGGGACTCATGTGGAAATGATAGTGGCGCGGGGCGGGGTAATTCACCTGCAAATCGCGGGTGATGGCAATGCCGCTGTTGTACAGGTCTTCCCACTGGCAGGTGCCGCAGGTCAGTGTGTCGAAGGGGGTGCGAAGCAGTTCCCGCAGCGGACGGGCGTATATTTCCGTGGCGGCGCGGTTGGCAAAGCGGGCCTGCCCCGCAGAGTCGAAGAGAATGATTCCGTCCCGCAGCGCATCGAACACATCCTGGAGCAGGCCTTTCTGGGAAACCAGACGCATGAACACACTGCGCAGCTCCTCCGGGGCGAGGTGGTCGAGTCGGGTGACGAGTTTATCGAGCGTGTCCTGCTTCATAAGGTGATTTCAACGCGGTTGGAGAAGGTGGGGATTTCGGCGTGGTAGACGTGGCGGTCATCATAGCTGCCGGGGCAGGTGGCGCCATCTGCCGTGACTCTGGGCTGGGCGCCGATGGGCAGGGCATGCAGGGCCAGGGTGGCTGTATCCCCGCAGGCATCGAGATTGCCTTCGCCCTCGCGCACGATGGAGATGCTGCGGCGGGAGGCGGTGTAGTGGAAGCGGTGCAGGCGGTACATGCCGATGCGATGGGCCTGGCCTTCGCCGGCGTCCTCGTAGTGGTAGGACGTGGCGTTGCAGTCCGGGGCCCACCAGAGGTCATAGGTCACATGCGGTGTAGCTATCTGGCCGACATATTGCTGCACCGGCCAGCGGGGAATGAGGTGCCCGCCGCGCACAAAGACCGGAATGCGGTTTGGCGGGGTGGAGACCCACACCTCCTCATCTGCAGCCGGGGCCGGGGCATCTGTCCACAGCGAATACCAGTAGCCGGGCGGCATGTAGAGGAAACGGCCGTCCTCGCCAGGGTGGTGCACCGGGACAATATATAGCGAATCGCCCAGGAAGAATTCGCTGCTGCGCCAGTACATGTCCGGGTTTTCCGGGTACATGATGGCCAGGGAGCGGATGATAGGCAGCCCCTGGGCATGGAAGCGGTGGAACTGGGTATACAGGTAGGGGAGCAGGCGGTAGCGCTCCATGATGGCCAGTCGCACGTGCTGCTCTACCCTGGGGCCGAAGCACCAGGGCTCCTGGCCGCCGTATTCGCCGTTGGAATGGTTGCGGAAGAAGGGGTGGAAAGCGGCCATCTGCATCCACCGGCAGAAAAGCTCCGGCGTGGGGTGGCCCAGGAATCCGCCCGTATCCGCACCGCAGAAGGAAACCCCGCTGGTGGAGAGCCGCTGCACCATCAGATTGGCCATTTTCAGGTTTTCCCAGTCCGAATTATTGTCGCCGGTCCAGGTGGCGGCATAGCGTTGCAGCCCGGAGAATCCGGCTCGTGAAAGTACAAAGGGACGCCGCCCCGGTGCGTGCATCAGCATGCCTTTGCGCGTGGCCCGGGCCATGCACTGGCCGTAGATGTTGTGCGCCTTGAGGTGGGAGCATGAATAGCCGTCGAAGGCATGGCGCGTGTCATCCGGGAAGGTGCGATCCGGGAAAATGGCAGGCTCATTCATGTCCACCCACATGCCTCGCACCCCGATTTCGGCTACCTGCCGCTTCAGCAGCCCTGCCCACCAGTCGCGAGTGTCCGGCGAGGTGAAATCCGGGAAAGTGCACAGCCCAGGCCACACATCGCCCTCCAGCATGGCCCCGTCGTGCCGGCGGCAGTACACATTGCGCTCAAACCCGCTGCGCCACACAAAGTTATCCGGGTTAATCTTGATGCCAGGGTCGGCAATGGTCACCACCTTGAAGCCGTCATCGCCCAGGCGCTTCACCATGCCGGCGGGGTCGGGGAAATGCTCCCTGCTCCAGGTGAGAGACTGGTAATCCTCCATGTGGTGGATATCCAGGTGAATGGCATCGCAGGGAATCTTGCGCTTGCGCATCTGACTGGCCAGGCTCATCACCGTGGATTCCGGGTAGTAGCTCCATTTGCTCTGGTGGTACCCCAAAGCCCACAGCGGGGGCAGGGGCGGCAGACCAGTGAGCCGTGTGTAGCTTGCCACGGTGTCCAGCGCATCTGTGCCGGCAATGAAGTAGTAATCCATGTGGCCGCCATCGGCCCCGAACAGGAGACGATCTTCGCGCTCGCGCCCGAAATCGAAATACGAGCGCATGGTGTTATCAAAGAAAATGCCGTACTGAGCGCCCTGGTTCAGACACAGGAAGAAGGGAATGCTCTTGTAGAGCGGGTCACTTTCCGGGGTGAACTTGTAGTGGTCTGCTCCCCACATCTCCAGGCGGCGGCCTCGCAGATTCAGCGCACAGGGCTTATCGCCCAGCCCGAAGAAGTGCGCCTTGGGTGGCATGTGCTTCAGTACCCACACCAGGTCATCGCCCGTGTGCTGGGAGCGGCGGTGCCCCATGCCCTCGGCATCGGCGCAGAGCAGGCGGCCCGCAGGCAGCTCGTAGAACTCCAGCCCGCCATCCAGCCGGCGGATGCGGACTTCCAGCCGGGCAGAGCGCACAGCCAGATACCCGGGCGATTCCTCCTC
>JAZOTV010000250.1:0-10264 GCA_045657815.1 Akkermansia sp. | reverse complement strand
CCCCCCCCCTGGCTCTGAATTTTTTTTAGCCTAGCCGGGGCTGCGAGCGCTAACGCGCTCTTACCCCGGCCTTTTATCTTTCACCCACTTCGTGGGCTCAAAATTCCGCTGGCTTCGCCAGCCCCACAAATCGCCATCTATACGCATAAGGAGGGGGCAGGCTTCAAAACGGTGTTGATAATGCAGTCAATTGTGAAATCTTTGGGACACGTATGGTGCTCGCGTGGTTTACAAATACCAGCCGCATTCCTCCAGCGTGTTCTTCACTATGAATGTGCAGCTGGTGGCGTCATTGGCGGGCAAGGGCAATTCGCTGAGCCGGAAGGCAGCATCGTAAAGAGCTGTACTTTCCCGGAAATGCGTTTCAAAGTGCCCTGCAAAGGTCGGGAAAGCGCTCTCATCTGCCTTCCTGGTGCCGAGTGGGCAGGTGGGATTCTTTATCTCCAGGAAGATGCGCAGCAGGATGAATTGCTGTGCGGTATCTCCGCCGCTCAGCCTGTTCAGAATTTTCTCTGTCTCACCCTGTCCCCAGGGGCTGCACATCCAGTTCAGCAGCATGGATGCCCGGTGGCAGATTTCATCCGCCCCGTTTCCCGGCTGCCAGGGGGCAGGGATGAGCGTATCATGCACGATGCGGCGCAGTTCGTCAATGATGCGCTGGTGTTGGTTCAGTTTTTCCAGCTCACTGCGTTCCTGCTCCAGCCATATCCAGAGTATGGTCTGCCACAGCTGGCTGGCAGCGTCATCCTCAGGTGTGCGGAAGAGCTGGAAAAGCGCGTGCAGGTAGGCGCAGCATTCGGCTGCTGTGCCAGCGGGCAGATAGCCGTTGAATACGCTGAGCAGATCGTCCCCGGTCAGCCCCACACCCTGCTTGGCTACGATGCGGTGCAGCATCTCCTGGCTTTCAGGATGCCTGAAATCCCAGTGTGGGTCGCTGAGGGTGAATCCGCTCATTTACCTGGAAAATACCGGCATCGGCAGCTTGGCTGCGGCATCGCTGTCCTTGCCGACCATATCGCCCACATCCTTGAAGGTGACAAACACGAAGAAGAAGAGCAGCAGGAAGATGAAACCGCTCTGAATCCACTCCAGAAGCTTGCCCCCCACCGGGCGACGGAAGATGATTTCCAGCGTACCGAGCACCACATGGCCGCCGTCCACAATGGGCAGGGGAAGAATGTTCAACACGGCCAGGTTCACGTTCAGAACCACGGCAAACCAGAGGATAAGTTTCCAGCCGTTTTCCGCTTCGAGCATCTGGTACAGGTAATTACCGATGCCCACGGGGCCGGAAAGATGCTCCATGCCCACACTGCTGCCGGGGGCAGCCACCTTGGCCAGTGTTTCACCCATCCAGCGGAAGCTCTGGTTAATCTGGGACTGTACGCCGGGATACTCGGTCTTCAGTTCTCTATCCCTGCCGCCCCAGGAGAAACCCATGATGGGGCATGCGCCTTCCTTGCCCTGCCAGTTGGTGGGCACTGCCGGGGTGAGGGTGGTGGTCACCTCGCTGCCATCGGAATTGCGGAGGGTGAGTTCCACGGGGGCACCTTTCTCTGTGAGCTCCAGAATCGGCACGGGAGAGTATACCGGTGTGCCGTTCAGCCTGGTAATCTGCTGCCCCTTCACCAGACCTGCCTGTTCAGCCGGAGAACCGGGAATGATATCGCCGATGATGGTGGGTGCGGCGGGGGAAATGCCTACCTGGCGCATGGCGGTGCGCTGCCACCACTTGGTTTCCGGCTGGCGGTATCCACTCACGATGGTGAGCTGCTGCACGCTGCCGTCGGCCTGCGGGCGGTCGATGGTGAAGGTGATTTTTTCATGCTCGCTCATGGCAACGAGCTCGCGCACGCCTTCCATGTTGCCCATCCATTTTTCCACCGGTTGCCCATCTATGGCGCGGATGCTGTCGCCGGGCAGCAGCCCGGCCTGAGCTGCGGGGGAATCAGCAGGCACATAGCCGATAGTGGTGGTGGGAAGTTCGCCCACAGGCTTGCCCACTACCCACACGAGCACGGCAAAGAAATATGCCAGCAGCAGCGAGGCAAACGGTCCTGCTGCGGCGATGATGACCTTATCTAGCGGTTTGAGCGGCTTCAGATCTTTCGGAATGTCGGCCTCGCCCTCAATGCCTTGCATATCGCCCAGCTGGGGCAGGGAAACAAAACCACCCGCCGGAATCCAGCCGAGCCCCCACTGCACACCTCCGATTTTTTTCTGCCAGATAGGTTTGCCGAACCAGATCTGGAAGCGGTCAATGTAAGCGCCACGCCACTTACCCGCCAGGAAATGCCCCAGTTCGTGCACAAATATCATCACGTTAAAGAACATGACGACAAGGAAAATAAGCCAGGCGGTCTCAAGGGTGGAAAGGATAGAGTTCATCATGGGAAGAATATGTGCGCCATGCTACCAGACCCGGGCACTCCGCGCAAGTGTACGATTTGACATAAATGAGGGATGAGTACGCTGTTGCCCGTGTGGTATATGATGTATCGGTGGCGGTTTATCCGTACACATAATCCGCCGCGGCTTCGCAAGAAACCGCGGCGGGCTGCTCCGAATGATTTATACCAACTGTTGCTTAGAACTGGATGCGATAGCCTGCCGAGGCGTTAATGTTGGTGTAGTCGCTTCTCAGTTCCACCGCACCATCGGCAAAGATGCTGCCGCGGCCTACGGGGATGGAGATGCCGGCACCCAGCTCCAGACCAAAGGAGCCCATCCCGGCACTTTCGATGTTGGCGCGAGTGGCCTGGTTGATGAAGCCTGCCGAGGTGTCGGTCTGTGTGTCGCCGAAGACATACTTGGCCAGAGCGCGGGCTTCAAAGACACAGACTCGGTTGAACGTCTGCTGACCCATTGTGGCGGCATAGCGGGCACCCAGTCCCACCGTCACGGTATCGAGTCTCTGCTCACCCACGTTCAGGGCGGCATCCGTACCTCGCTCGCTGTAGCTGTTCACCTTGGTGTGGCGGTAGGAGATATTGAACACCGGGCTGATGCTGCTGCGGTTGCTCAGGGCGTAGTCGCGGCTCAGTTCATACATGAGGCCGAATGCCGTGCCGTCCGTATCGCCATCGTTGCTGTAGCCCATGGTCGAGCGCTTGTAGTCGGCATCCATGGTGCCCACGGTGCCGATGATGGAGTGGCTCCAGTTGCGGCGCTGGTAGCGGGCAAAGGCGCTCAGGTAGGTGGTGTCCATATCGCCTTTGAGACTATCCGGTCCATCGCTCTGCAGTTCGCCGTACATGGCAGTGAGCGCCATCCCGAGCGTGAGCTGCGGGGACGCCTGCATGCCTGCACCCACGGTACCGCCCCAGCTGGTGAGGGTGTACCCTGCGGCGGTGCCATCGGCATTCTGCTCGGCGCGGTTACTCTCGGCATTCACCCAGGCAAAGTACTTGCCCGGCTGGCAGAGGCTGCCGCCCTTGCTATCCATCGCCACGGCATCGTGGCCATAGGCACCGGTGGTGCTGCGGTTGCGGATAGCACGCAGCTGGCGTTCCACATCGCCGGAAAGAGCCTGCCCCAGTGCAGCGGTGGAGGCACCGGCCACGGCGGCAAGGCCTTCATCCGTCATTTTGCCGGCATCCACGATATCAATAAGCCCGGAGAGTGCACTGCCCGGAGTGTTGAGCTGCGGGTTCAGCTCAGCATAAGCAACGTTGAGGATTTCCAGTCCGGAGGAGCCATTTTGGCTATAGTTGTGCACCGTCACACCCACCTTCTGTTTCACATACTCGGGGTTGGTATCTGCCAGTAACCGCAGCTCTGAGGACGAATTGGCTGTACGAGCGAAGTCCTCCTCCTCAGCAGAATCCTGCCACACCAGCGTGTAAATCATCTTCCAATCGGTGGAACGCACACCATTCCCGGCATTCACGCCGTTAAGGGTAGTGGTGCCATTGTAGGCATTGGCAAGTGTCACGATGGTGATACTGCCATTCGTGTGCTTCTTGAGCAATTCATCGGTTATCGAGATATTCAGCGTATCTTCGCCCAAGGCTCCGGCAAAGACGGTGGATGCGATATTGCCCAGTTTAACAGTCTTTGTGCTCAGAACAGCATCGGTATTCAGAGTCACGGCGGATGTATCCGTCCCTAGAGCCAGCACGCCCTCGACAGTCAAGGAATTCGTATCGCTTGTACCGATCTGCAGAGTAAGGTTTCCGGGAGTGATAACCGTTCCCACGGTGCTGCCGGTATCGGCATCGGTTGCATTCAGGCTTCCTACGGTCAGGTCGCCTTTCTGCCCCAGCTGCACCCCGGAGTTCATATTGCCCAGGTGGCCTACGCTCAGTGACTCGGTTCCGTCTGTAATAGTACCGGTATAGACCAGCCCCTGCCAATCCTCACTCAGGAGAACCCCCTCACCAAGTGACAATCCCGTCTCCAGGTCATAGCCGCCTTTACCACTCAGCGTCACCGCGCCGGCCGTAGCATCCAGCTGAGAGCCCTTCAGCATCACATCAGCACCGATGTTCAGTTCCGAAGCGGTCGAGCTGATGATAAAGGGCTGAGTATTCTTATCCCCGACATTCCTTTCCAGATTCAGGCGGCCACCATTCAACTGGATAGCGCTGGCCTGCTGCCCCTTGCTGTTCACGAAATCGGCGGCGTTGGCCTCACTGTAGGTAACAGAATCCTCCGCACCTACATAGAACACGCGGCCTACCCCGCTGCCGTAGGCATGCAGGGTGCCGTCCTTATCAAATTTGAAATCGGCATTTTCATCTGTTTCCAGCACCCAGGTAACCCCCTTGTCAATGATGGTGCCACCGGAAGCAATCGTGATATCCCAGCAAGCAGCCTCGAAACCGGATTGCTTATCATTCGCCTTGGTGGCGCTGCCTATGAAATATCCCAATACATCTTTCACGGCCTCCTCGGGGGTGAAGGTGTCCTGATTGACAAGAATTGTACCGGCCAGTGTGAGCGTACCACCTGTTTCCAGAGTAATCGTACCACCCAGTGAAGATGAACCGGCAATGCTCAGGCCTGCTCCGGCTGCTACGGAGCATTCGCCCCCCAGGGTAAGGCCCCGGTCAATGGATGTGCTGCCACCGGCAATGCTCAGTGAATCGACGACCAGGAGGCTCAGGGTGTTCGTACCACTCAGCTCCAGCTCGTAGTTCTCGTGGCGCAGTAAGCCGGTGCTGCTCAGGTCGGCAACAACGCTCTGGTCGCGTTCCGCAAGCGTGTGCTCAAAATCACCAAGTTCCACGCGGGAGCCGCTCGCGCCCAGCTTATCCAGCTCCAGGTCATAAGTGACATCGGGCACTATCACCGTGCCGCTCCAGGCAGTACCAAATACCACGCCAGCGTCAGGTGCACCGGCCTGCTTCTCCAGCGTGTAAACACCTACTCCGCTCAAAGTAACCTGTTTACCGTTCGTATTCAGTTCCCCTGCGTCCAGATTTACCGCCTTTCCAATGTGCACCGTGCTATCGGCTTCTGCGCGAATCCCTAGATTATCTTCAAGAGAGCCATCCAGCTTCAGCGTGCCGCCATGGAGAGCAATCGAAGTGGCCCTCTTGTTTTCGTAATTGGTGAACCGGGTATCAGAGCTACCGTTGTAGGTGACAGTATCGTTGGCATTGACACAGAACTCTTCGCCAAGAGGGGCAGCCGTGGCATAAAGAGTGTTGCCATCGAAGTCATAGGTGTTGTACCCCTGCACATTCCACTCAGGGGCAGAATCTGACAGTCCGGCAGCCGTGCCGGTGACTAGCACCATCGAAATACTACCACCGGAGAGGAATCCGGAGTCGGTGGCAGCCAGGCTGTTGCCCTGCTGGTAACAACCGGAGGCAAGAGTGACGGCATCAAACATATCTTGATTTACCGTGATATTACCTCCCATTAACAAAGTGCCGGAATTGGCAATCTGACCATTCAGCACCACATTGCCGCCGAGGGTCAGCGAACCACCGCTGATGGTCGTTGTACCATTCAGCTCCGTATTCTTCCAGGTGGTAGTGTCCACCTCTCCGGCGGTGAGGGTGGCATGAGTGGCAGAGACTGTGCCTCGCCATAAGGTACCGGTTGTCACGCCGGCCCTCAGTCCCCCATCCAGCGTATCCCCCAGATTGTAAGTGCCGCTGCCGATGAGGATAAGATGCTCGTTGTCCGCGCCAATCTGCGTTGCCTTCAGGGTAGTACCGGTTCCCAGCAATACACGGCCGCCCATATCAAGACCCCTGATGGTGTTGTCAATAGAGGTGCTGATATTCAGTACACCGCCATAGAGCGTTACCAGACCGCAACCCAAAGCAGAATCATGAGCGGCCTCCAGAATTCCACCGTATATGTTAGTGCCGCCTGTATAGCTGTTTTCTGTTGCTATGGTGAGGGTGCCGGTGCCTTTTTTGGTCAGCTTCGTTTCTCCGCTCAGGCTGCCGGTTCCGCTGAAAGTGTATTTATTGCCTTGGCTGTTGTACACAGTAACGTGCCCGGGCTTCAGCTCGCCTACCAGATGCACCTCTCCGGCCCCCTCATCTCCAAAGTACATGATGTGGCCATCCTCATGCGTCACTATGTTATCGTGGCTTTCGACTCCTCCACGGGTGAACCAGTTGGCGGACGTTGTGCTCCACTTCATATCACCGGCCTCATTACACCAGGTGTATTTGGTTAAACCGGTTACTGTCCAGTAAAGTGTACCCTCGTCCCAGCTCAGGAATCCGTTTGTCCAGAGAACATCATTTTCGTATCCCTCTACCCAGCCACTTTCACTATATCCTGTCGACAAGAGCGCATATCTGCCGGAGGTCAGCGGATCATCGGCCGTTACGGCAAGCAAAGCCGGATCCAGAATCATGGATGTATTGACGGTAAAGGTAAGAGCAGCTGTTGTTGCATTATGTTCTGCGCCGATGTTGAAGGTAAGGTGAGCCTCATCCGCAGCCAGATTGGTGACAGTGTTGAATCCTTGTACTTTCAGGGCGGTATCGTTGTTCAGTGTGATGGTTCTTTCCACGCTGGCGTCACGCAACATTAGCGATGCCCCTTTTTCCAGAACAAAGCTGCTGTTTCCTTTCAACGTGGACCCGTCGACAAGGTACATCGAAGATGCCGAAGCAAGATTTATTTCCCCTACTGAGAGGACGGAGCTTTCCGCTGTTAATTGAGAATCTGTGAGCTTAAGGTGTTGGCATCCTTCTAAGCTGGAACCATCAGATAGGGAAAGCACCGATAAGTCCATGCTCAGGTCTCCTGTCACAGTCAATTTGGATTGCTCCGCTACATCCAGCGATGAATAACCTGCGAGCCTTGTTTTTCCGAAGGAAAGCTTTGAGCGTTCTGCTGCCATCTGCACCTGAATGCCCACTATATGATTGGCAGACATCTCGCTGTCAGCCATCTGTATGCTGTTGTAGGCTATTCCCATCTGATCACCAACCGTCAGAGAGGATTCCCCGGTGAGTATGATATCTCCGCTTGCAGTGAAGTCATTACCGATTGACATTTTGCTCTTCTTCTCCAATACAAGAAGACCGTTTGCCAGTGATTGATTCGCGCGCTTGAACGAGGCTGTACTACCATTGGTAAACAGAATGGTGCCGGATTGAGGCGTGTTGCCGTAATCGTTATTCAGCTTCACATCCACGAGATTCCTGTTATCTGACGTCTCGATGTATATGCGAGCATTATCAAAAGTTATTGTTTTACCCTCTGCTGCAGAAAGTATCAACATATCCTGACCATAGACGGCATCCTCGCTCACCCTCATGTGGATAACAGCCTGATGACCGGGTGCGCATTCAAACAGAACATTCCCATTGTTGCAGATTTCTACACAACCTTCAGAAAGGATGGAAGCGGCCTCGTCGGCCGTGTTATTACGGAACACGACATCGGCATCATTATCAACGATACTGACTCTGGAGTCGCGGCCCAAAGCTGCAACAGCACCGCCATAACGAGCCTTGTTATCTTCAAATATGATAGTTCCGGTATTGTCGATAATCCTTAACTCGCTATTGTGCAGAGCAAAGGCGCCGCCATCAGCCTCGCTTTCGTTACCCACGATGCGAATGTCCCCCTTATTGTTGGACAATGTTATAATCGAGCCGGCCTCTGCATAAACAGCCTCGCACGGAGATTCCGGATATTCATCCAGGTTCCGGGAAAGTGTTAAGCCCGAGTCATTGCCCGTAATCGTCATGAAAGAATCATTCAGATGAACCATCCCTCGCAGCAAGTTACTGCCAAGCAAAGTCAGACTTGATTTTTCAGTCAGTTTCGCCGTCCCTTCGTATCGGGCCTTTTCCAAACGCGCCGAGCTGTTTTCTAAACTTAAGGTTCCGGCCTTCAACTGGCTGTCATACACATTAAGCTCACCGCCTTGAAACTTTACAGCCACCCCTGAGTTGAGCAAAGCGCCATCGAAAAGTTCGACCGTAGAATAGGAGATGAAGTTTTTTTCGAGCGATATACTGCTCCCTTCATTTAACTCCAGTCTGCCGTTAAACAGAGTAATATTTGAGGCAAGAAAGGTGGAAGAACTATCCGCCCCTCTGAAAATAATGTCGCCAGATTGCGGCTTATCCATATAGTCCTCATTGAAATAAATCTGCGCTATACCGTTGCCAGTCCGAGTTGCCTTGATATCGGTATTGTCAAAGGTAATGGACGCGCCCTCCGGAGCCGAGAGGTTCAATACACATTGGGTTTCCGCTCCCGAATCCAGATTTATAGCGCTGCCAGTACCTCCCTGGAAGAGAACATTGCCATTATTGCGAATCTCAATACACCCCTCCGAGCTGATGGCACTTCCTGCTTCGGCCGTATTATTCCGGAAAATAACCCCGGCGGCATTATCGGTGATGCTTACCTTGGAATCTTTGCCAATAGCAGCTATAGCTCCACCTGCATATTCTGCATGATTATCCTCGAACAAGACCGTTCCCTTAGTGCCGGTAATCGTCAAGTTGGCATTGTTAATCGCAATGGCGCCGCCATAATAACCGGAACGATTGCCGGTGAATTGAATATCAGCCCCATTTCCTTCAAATGATATAGAACCAGCTGAATCTACATAAATCGCGCCGCCTTTCGCTGTGGTCCCATTTGCACGATTCAGGGTAAAAATGATATCTTCCGTATTCCCGGCAATTTGTAAGCTCTTGTAAATATGATTCCAGTAGCTTAATCCTACGTAGATAGCCCCACCGACGGCAGACGGCTCGGACGTTGAATCAGCTGATTCATTGACGACATTATTCTTGAACACAATCGTGCCGGTATTAGAACACAGTTCCGATACATGCGTCAGGGCAGCACCATAAACAGCGCGATTTCTTGAAAATTCAATTTTACCCGTGTTTCCGTTTATTCTGGCATAATCAAGAGCGGTAATGGCACCACTGGCGTGTAAGCTCTCGTTGCCAGAAAAAACAATCTTTCCTTGATTGCCCTCAATACAAATCCCCCACGCCAATATCGCGGAACCATGACCCGCTGATTGATTATCGAGAAAAGAGATTTTCGCTGTATTATTGAGGAAAGTCACATCATCTCCGTAAATGGCTCCGCCTTGTATACCCGCTATGTTATTGTGGAAGCTGATATCGCCAGCGTTTGAATAAAATCCGAAATCAGGTGTATCAGTGTTGTCAAAATAATAAATGGCTCCACCATCGCCACTCGCTTCATTATAAGCAAAAGTCAAGCTGGCGTCATTATTTTTGAACTCCAAATGCCCATACGAAGCATTTAATGCTCCGCCCATAGAGGCGGTTTTGTTGTACATGAACTCGATTTCGCCGCCGATAACATCTGAAACCGTAAAATCGCCATCAGCACTTATGGCTCCACCACTAAGGTAGTCAGTTTCGTTCCCATGAAAATATAGCGAAATATTCTTCCCTGAAATATTCAAACTTGCATCCTTTGCTATATAAACAGCACCACCGGCATCTGCCTTATTCTGAGCCCAGGTATATAATACATCATCCTGACTCAATAGAATGCTACCCTCCACATAGACAGCACCGCCATATTTTGCCGAATTGGAGCCAAAATACATGGAGTTTATGCCCAGTGTTACTCCGTCTTCAAGATATAGCGCGCCGCCATATGCTGCGCTATTATCCTGGAAATCTACCGGGCAGTACACTGCCATATCTCCGGACAGTTTGCTGCCGGCTGCGGCATAGATGGCTCCACCTCGGCCATCCAGACTATAATTGGCACTCCCATCATCAAACAATATCTGATTATTCTTAAACGCTACCCCATAATTTGTGGCTTTGGG
>JAZOTV010000249.1:0-3163 GCA_045657815.1 Akkermansia sp. | reverse complement strand
GGGTTCCTCGAAGGGGCCGGCGGGGGCGTATTTTTCGGGGTGTGCTGCGTCCTTGAAGGGGTTGGCACCCGAGGCGGCCACGGAGCGGATGGTGCGCTGCAGCACTTTGAGGCGCAGGCCGTACTGCGGGCTGGCGGGGTAGGGGGTGCCGTTGATGGCGATGGCTTTGTGTAGCGGCAGCTCCTGGCAGCTCTGCTCGGCCACCCACACGCCGAAGGACCAGGCGAAGAGGTAGATGCGGTCATACCCGGCGAAGTCTGCGGTTTTCAGCGGGCGGAGCTCGCGGTGGTCATAGCAGCAGAGGACATCGAAGCCTGCCGGGAAGGGGAGCTGGTGCACGGCGTTCGGGGTGGCCCCCCAGCCGAGCATGAAGAGGATGAGGTGGCGGTTGGCGGGTTCCTTGATAAGCCAGGCTTTCTTCATGATAAATCAGACTTTTTTGCGAACCCAGCGCAGCCCGAAGAGCATTTTGCGCAGGAGCAGGTATTCCACCAGCATGTCGCAGGCTATCAGCAGCCAGATGCCGACCAGGGAAAGTGTATCCGGCCACAGCCAGTGCCACACCAGCAGGCAGAGCACGCGGAAGAAGCCCATGCCGCCGTAGGATACCCACATCACGCGGCGGGTATCGCCCGCGCCGCGCAGGCACATTTTGCAGATGAGCATGGCGGCGTAGAAGGGCTCGATAATCAGGAATGCCTGCACTACCGGGCGGGTGGTGGCTCTCAGCTCCGGTGAGCCTGCGGCGAAAATATCCACGAAGATATCCGGCCAGAGCGCAAAGACCACGCCCATGCAGCCCATGAAGAAGACGCTGTAGCGGATGCACTTGCGGGTGGTTTCCAGCGCCAGACGGGCGCTGCGTGCGCCCAGGTACTGGCCCACCAGGGTGGCGCCGGCCATGCCGATGGCGAAGCCGGGCAGGAAGCTGAGG
Source organism: Akkermansia sp. (assembly GCA_045657815.1). Classification (GTDB taxonomy): domain Bacteria; phylum Verrucomicrobiota; class Verrucomicrobiia; order Verrucomicrobiales; family Akkermansiaceae; genus Akkermansia. The sequence goes on along the minus strand of JAZOTV010000249.1, from coordinate 2,229 downwards.
GATTCGATGCGGATGGCGATATTGTGGGCACCCACGGCGGCATCACCCAGGGAGGAGATGATGCGGAGTACGAAAATCTGAATGACCCAGATGCCGCCTACCTCGATGGCTTGCGGCACACCGATGCTGAGGATGCGGTACATCATGCCCCAGTCGATTTTCAGGCTCCGGGGGTCCAGGTACAGGGGCGGGGCATAGGTGTTTCCCTGTTCGGCGCAGAAGTTGTCGAGGCTGCGGCTGCCCATCTCGTGGCGGAGTTTCAGGGTGCGCACCAGCAGAATGCCCAGCAGCACCGCTGCCGCAGCGGCCATGCCGCCAATCATGCCCAGCGCCAGACCCTCCACGAACATGCCGCAGACCTTCACCAGGAACAGGCTGAAAAGGATGTTGAGGCCATCCACCACCAGCATGATGATGAAGGGCGTGCGTGTATCGCCCGCGCCGCGCAGGGCGGCATTCAACGCAAAGACCACGCCGGAGAATACGGCTACCCAGCAGCCGGTGTACATGTAGCGCAGCGCTACTTCACGGGCATAATCGCTCAGGCTCAGTACCTCGGAGACCAGGAAATCTGCCGTGGCGTACATGAGCAGGGCCGAAAGGAAGCCAGCCATCAGCCCCAGCACGGCGGCCTGGTTGGCGGCGTAGTTGGCATCTGCATATTTGCGGGCGCCGGTCAGGCGGCTTACGATGGCGGTGGCACCCATGCCCACGGCGCCCTGCATCACGAAGCCGAGCCACATCACAAAGGAGGTGACGCCGATGCCGGAGGCAATCTGGGCGGTTTTCTCGCCGTGGTCGCCCATGTGGGTGGCCAGCACCAGCGAGGTGGACGCGCAGATGAAGCTCATCACCTGCTCCAGCAGTGGCCAGAGGGCGATGGACACAATCTGGCGGGGCAGGCTCATGCCTGCCAGCTTTCCGCCCAACTGACCTTTGGCCAGGGCTACGCGGATTTTGCCTTCTCTACCATCACCTGCACCCATGACTGCGGGTATTTTAGCAGGTTAATGCCGTGTTGAACAGAAAAAACATATTCATTCTGCCGGATAAGGTGAATTGAGATAAGGAGAAGGACTAATTACCCCCGCAAAAATCAATATATTCGAGGTGCTGCTTATGATTCCTTCTCCACCTTGATTTCCTGTATCCTGTCCTGAATCATGCCGGCAAAGGGAACGGAGCGGTCGACATTTGCGAATGATTCTTCCTGCGGCCGCGGAGCGGGCGGCAGGTAGTCGAGCTGGTGAAGCTTCTTTATCTGTTTGCGGATGAGGGTGACCACCCGTTTGCATTGCGGCAGGTCGAGGAAGCCCAGCGGGGTGCGGTCGTCCCCGTCGGGGTCCGGTCCACTTACCCCATCGTAGTCAAAGATGATGTTGCCGATGCCGCCGTTGAAAATCTCGTGCTCTTTGATGAGCCGTGGCTCCAAGGCGTAGGATTCGCACTTCATGCCCGGCAGCAGTCTGGGCGACAGGATGATGCAGCGGCGGTCGGTGACCAGATAAAGGGTGCGGCGCCTGTTCCATTTCCTGAGCCAGGGAGAGACACAAATCAGGAGGGTGACCGGGAGTATGAACGAGAGTATGATCGGTTCGGCCTTGCTTGTCATCAGGATGAGGGCTGCTATCCCGAAATGGATGTACAGCTCCACTTTCAGGATGCTGGGATCTGGTCTCGTGACCAGCAGCAGTTGCTCATCCATGCCCAGCGTGCGGTCGATGATGCGCCGCTCCCGCTGCGTGAGGGATTCCCGCTGGTCAAGTCTGGGAGCGTAGTCGGCCATGGTGAATCAACGCTTTTTTATGTGGCGGCGAATCTCTGCACCCAGCACGCAGAGGGCGATGATGCAGAAGAATGCGCCACCTCCGGCGATAATCAGCAGCAGGGTCATGCCCTGTGGTGGGATGATTTCAAATTGCTGTGGATTTTCCTCCAAGTGTGCAATCTGCACTTTTGAGCCACGTTCCCTGTAATCGTATCTTGTTGATTGAACTCGTTGAGCACGCCCTTGGGTATCTGTGAAACTCAGGTCCAGGTAATACTTCGCCTCCGAAACTCGGACTCGTGCGCCTGATTTGTACCGTTTTTTCGAGGAACTTGCCCTCATGGCATCCAGCACGGTTGCCTCAGCTTTCACCCCGTGGTCGATGATATGCTTGCGGGCGAAGTAGTTATTCAGACTGAAATACATGGCGGCGGTTCCTGCGAGGATGAAAATCATCGCAA
>JAZOTV010000248.1:0-7960 GCA_045657815.1 Akkermansia sp. | reverse complement strand
GAACAGTCGCAACGAGTTAAGCCACCGCTCTGTCACCCGCTCCGCGGGCTCTGAAACTTTTTCAGCCTAGCCGGGGCTGCGAGCGCTGACGCGCTCTTACCCCGGCCTTCTATCTTTCACCCACTTCGTGGGCTCAAAATTCCGCTGGCTTCGCCATCCCCACAAATCGCCATCTAGCGCATAAGGAGGGGGCAGGCTCCAAAACGGTGTTGATATATCAGTCAATTGTGAAATCTTTGGGACACATGTGGCTTTTCGGGGCATTACAAGTTATTTTGCTTGCCAAAGCAAAATAAAGAGAGTAGAATGGCGCGCCCGCAGATGACAGCAGCTACTGAAGGAAGCGGGAACCCAATTAGAAAAATACACATCTCATTCTTCATATCATGAACGAACTTAAAGGTGCATGCATCATCGGTCAGTCCGGCGGTCCTACCGCTGTGATTAACGCCAGCGTTCTGGGCGCTATCCAGACCGCTCTCAACGCTCCCCAGATTACTCGCGTGCTGGGCGCCGCCAACGGTATCCGTGGCGTGCTCGACGGCAAGCTTTACGACATGGGCATGGAAGACCCGGTGGAGCTTGAACTGCTGAAGTTCACCCCCTCCTCCGCTCTGGGCACCTGCCGCTACAAGATGAAGAACCCGGATGTGGATCCGACCGACTACGAGAAGCTTCTGGAGACCTTCAAGAAGTTCGACGTGCGCTACTTCTTCTACAACGGTGGCAATGACTCCATGGACACCTGCAACAAGATTTCCAAGTTCATGGAGAAGAGCGGTTACGAGTGCCGCGTGATGGGCATTCCCAAGACCATCGACAATGACCTTTTCGGTACCGACCACTGCCCCGGCTTCGCCTCTGCCGCTAAGTACATCGCCACTTCCGTAATGGAAGTGAAGCATGACGCCTGCTGCTATGACACCGGCATGGTGACCATCATCGAGGTGATGGGCCGTCACGCTGGCTGGCTTACCGCCGCTTCCGCTCTGGCTACCTACGCTGGTGCCGGTTCCGACCTCATCTACCTTCCCGAGGTTGACTTCGACATGGAGAGCTTCCTGTGCGACGTGGAGAAAATCTACAACGCCACCGGCAAGTGCCTTGTGGTTGTTTCCGAAGGTATCCACGACAAGGACGGCAACTTCATCTCCGAAGCCAAGACCAACAGCAACGACGGCTTCGGCCACGCCCAGCTGGGCGGCCTGGCCAACAAGCTTGCTGAAATCGTGCGTGGCCGCGTGACCACCGCCAAGGTGCGCGCCATCGAGCCCTCCCTGCTGCAGCGCTGCGCTACGCACCTGGGCTCCGCCACCGACGCTCACGAAGCTTACCTCGCCGGTAAGACCGCCGTGGAGGCCGCTGTGGCCGGTGACACCGACAAGATGCCCGCTTTCGAGCGCACCACCGACGAGGAAGGTAACTACAAGTGCGAGATGAAGCTCCTGCCCCTGGCCAGCGTAGCTAACTTCGAGCGCAAGGTTCCCCGCGAGTGGATCAACGCCGCCGGCAACAACGTGGAGATGGCCTTCATCGACTATGCCCTGCCCCTCATCCAGGGTGCTACCGGCATGAAGACCGCTGAGTCTCTGCCCCGTTTTGCCCGCCTGCGCAAGATTCTTGCCAAGCCCTGCTGCTAAGCAGGCAGGCTGAGAGGAAAATCTCAACTCTGAAAAACGTGCAGCTGCATTCCTGCAGCTGCACGTTTTCTTTACAGGGCAAAAAGGATTTTGTGAATAACGCGCCTTACCCCTACCCGCCCGCAAGCAGAGGCGAGCGAATTTCGTTATCCATCAGGGCTATCTCGTCCATGCCGCCGGCATGGATTGCGCGGACGAGCCCGCAAAATTAAACAGACCAGGGGGAGGCGTTATACGCGGCATCAATAGCCGAGGCCAGCAGGTTCTTCACCTCCTGCACCTGGGAGATGCCGATGAGGCCGCGAGGGATGCGCCGGCCGTTTTCCTCCGCAAAATCAAAAACAATATCGCCGCTGCCATCGGGGCGTTCGTTCACTTCCTGAATAAGTCCGAGCATGAGAAACCATTCCTGCATGTCGCCCTGCGGGGGCAGCACGAGCACACGCCTGGCGGTGATTGCATACAGAGAGGGTTCCCCAATGGGGGTAGGCTTGCTACCAAAAAGGCGAGCCAGAAGGCCGGGCTTCGGAGCTGCAGCAACAGCACCGCCACAACCCTGCCAGAGGGGGAGTTCCCCCTCGCGCAGAGCGGCAGCCAGGCGTGCCTGTTGTTCAGGATTCAGCGTCATTATCGCAGGAACATGCGCAGAAGGCAGGCCTTCAGCTTATTGTACGGCTGGTAGCGGAACGGAAGATCAAGCCAGTTGGCTTTCTTAAGGATGGACTTATAGTGCGTGAAGGTATCAAAACCATTCTTGCCATGGTAGGAGCCCATGCCGCTGTCACCAATGCCGCCGAAGGGCATACCATGCACAGCCAGGTGAACGATAGTATCATTCACGCAGCCGCCACCAAAAGAAAGGTGCTGGCGGAAGGCATTCTCGATATTCCTATCCGTGGAGAAAAGATAGGAAGCCAGCGGACGCGGACGGGAAAGCACAAAGTTCTCCACATCCTCCCACTTATGCCACACAAGCATGGGCAGAAGCGGCCCGAAGATTTCCTCCTTCATGCTGGCAGAATCCGGAGTAACACCATCCAGCAGAGTGGGTTCGATACGCAGGGTTTCCGGGTTCCCCTGCCCGCCCACCACCGGCGTGGCATCTTCCATAAGGCCCATCAGGCGGTCGAAATGCCGTTTGGTGATAATGTGGGTCAGCTTATCATTCTGCACCGGGTGGTCACCCAGCATCTCTGCCACAGCCTCGCGGAATTCGGTCACGAATTCGTCCTTGCAGCTGCTGTGAATCAGCAGGTAATCAGGAGCCACGCAGGTCTGGCCGGCGTTCAGAATCTTACCGAAAGCCACGCGGCGCGCAGCCACCTTGATGTTGGCCGTTGAATCAACGATACAAGGGCTCTTACCGCCCAGCTCAAGGGTGACAGGGGTCAGATGACGGGCAGCGGCTTCCATGATGCCGTGGCCCACATTCGGGCTGCCAGTGAAGAAGATATAGTCGAACTTCTCTTCCAGCAGGGCGTTGCAGTTCTCGCGCCCACCCAGCACCACTTTCACGTACTCAGCCGGGAAGATACTGCTCAGCATCTCTGCCAGCACCCCGGAGGTGGCGGGGGTGGTGGAGGAAGGCTTGACCACGCAGCAGTTGCCGGCGGCAAGCGCGGCGATGAGCGGATCCAGACACAGCAGCACCGGGTAATTCCACGGGCTCATGATAAGCACCACACCGTAGGGATTTGCCTCCACGCGGCAGCTGGAAGGGAAATGAGCCAGTGAGGCGCTCACGCTGCGGGGCTTTGTCCACTTGCGCAGGTTCTTCAGCGTATCTCGCAGGCTGCCCAGCACCAGGCCGATTTCGCACATGTAGCCCTCGGTGGCAGACTTGCCCAGGTCGGCATGCAGAGCTTCGCTGATGCGGGGTTCCCACTCGCGAATGGTCTGCTGCAGCTTCTTGAGGGCGCGGCGGCGGAACTCCACATCGCGGGTGATGTGGGTCAGGAAAAATTTACGTTGTGACTCTACAATCTCGTGCATATCAGTAGGCAGCGTTAAGGATTTCAATTACCTGAGCTTCATCGGCAGCGCGCGGGTTTACGATGAGCGCGCCATCGTTCACGGCGAACTCGGCCACCTTGGCGAAATCGTCCTGCTTCACACCGGCCTCGCGCAGGGTGAGCGGCAGACCGCAGGCGGCATTCAGGCGGCGGCCCAGCTGCACCACGGCATCGATGGCGGCCTCGGCGCGCTTATCAGCCGGGGTGGCCATGGCGGCATCCATTCCCACCAGCCAGGGGAGCAGCGCGGCATAGCCGGCAGCGCAGTGGCTCAGGTTATAGCGCATCACATGCGGCAGCAGAATGGTCATGGCCACGGCGTGCGGCACATGGCACACACCACCCAGTGCGTGACCAATGGCATGCACGGCACCCACCATGCTGTTGGAGAAAGCCACACCGGCCATGGTGGAAGCCACAGCCATGGCGTAGCGGGCCTTCTTGTTGCTGCCGTTGCGGGTGGATTCCTCCACATTCTCGCAGATAAGCTTGATGGCCGTGGTACCGTAGGCCGTGCTCATGGGATTGGCCTGCAGGCAGGTGCAGGCCTCAATGGCATGCACCATGGCATCGAACCCGGTGCTGGCAGTGGCCTTGGGCGGCAGCCCCTCGGTCATGCGAGGGTCTATCACAGCGGCATCCGGCTGCACGAAGGGGGAGAGAAACTCCATCTTCACGCCGTTCTCATCGTTGCGGATAACGGCCACACCCGTGCATTCAGAGCCGGTGCCGGAAGTAGTGGGCACCACCACAAAGGGAATATGCGTGCCACGTACCAGATTTTCCACACCGCCGATAGCCAGGATATCATCGGCATTCTGGGAGAGCACCAGGCGCACCCCCTTGGCAGTATCAATCACCGAGCCACCGCCCACGGCCACCAGGGCATCGCAGCCACTCTTGCGGTACAGAGCAGCAATCTCATTCACCACCTTGAGGGAGGAATCCACGGGAATATCCGTGAACGTGCAGGCAGGCTTGCAGCCCTCGGCCTCCATGGCATCCACCACCAGCTGCATGGTGCCGATTTTAGCCAGCACAGCATCGGAAAGAAGCATGGGAGCCTTGGAACCCAGGTGCTCCAGTTCGTTGGCAAGGCGCTCCAGAGCGGATTCACCGCAGAGCAGCTTGACGACATTCTGAAATTCGAAATACTTATTCATGGTTAGTTATAGCGACCAGTCAGGAACCCGCAGAGTACGCGCCCGTATACTCGCAGCGGGTTCACCTGCAAGGCGGGAATATCGGTAAGAATGTGTTTCGTGATGAACTTCGGGAAAAGGTAGCCCTCCACCAGGTTCACCAGGCGGGCCAGCTTCATCACATCCGCAATTTCACCCTGCATGCTGAAGGCATGCTGAGCATAGGCCTGGGCCAGGCCCATCTGCCCGGTGAACATGCGGAAGGAAATGCCCGTGGATTTCAGGCGCAGCGAGCAAACCGGCTTATCCAGATGCTTCAGGTTATGCAGCTTGCCATCCTTCCACTGCACAAAGAGCTGGGGGGCATTATACCCTGTCTGCAGCGCATAGCTCATTCCCTCCGGCATGCGGTTGAATTCATCGCGCACCCGGGTATCGAGCGCATACAGCTCCACCAGAGCCGCATGCACCACGCGCAGCACGATGCCTACGGTCAATTTCTGCAAGGCAAGTTTCATGTGCTTATTCTCCTCTCTGGGCAGCAGCGCGATTCAGGCGGTCCATCATGGCCATACCGAGCCCCATCTTCGGCAGCTCCTCCGCCACAATCACATCCACTTCCTCGCATTCATCCATGGCACGCATCACCGCAAAGAGACGCACTGCAGCCTCGGCCAGGCGGCCGCTTCCGGGAGAAAGCGGCATCACCTCATTCCAGCAATCCTGAGCAGCCAGCGGAGAATCACCCTGGTAGGTAATCAGGCCGTAGCGCACGCCCTCCTGCGGGGTGAAGGGTTCCTTCGGATCATGCAGCAGGAGCTGCTTGGTGGGGGCATAGTGGCTCTTCAGCATGCCGGGAGCATTCGGCGTGGCGGCCTCGATATCGCTGCCCTTGCCGGGCTTCACCACCTTGCAGATTTTGCGAAGCTTCTCGCGGGTTACGGGGCCCTCGCGCAGCACGCGCACGGCGGGGTTACCCTTCTCATCCAGGCAAGGCTGCAGAATTGTGCTTTCCAGGCCTTCAGAACAGGCCCCGGCATCCAGAACCATGGGAATGGAACCACCCAGTTCCTTCATCACAGCCGGGGCGCTTGTGGGAGAAATATGGCCGAAGCGGTTGGCGCTCGGTGCGGCAATCGGGTGTCCCAGTGCACGGGAAACCGCACGCATCACCTCATGACTCGTCACGCGGCAGGCCACTGTGGGCAGACCGCTGGTCACGATATCCGGCACGCATTCCTTGCGCGGCAGCACCAGCGTCATCGGGCCCGGCCAGAATTCCTTCACCAGCTTATCCACCAGCGGCTGAAGCTCTGCCGGCACCTCGGTGATATCCTTCAGGGCCTTACCATTCGGCAAGTGGCAGATGAGCGGGTCAAAGCTCGGACGCCCCTTCACTTCAAAAACTTTTGCCACGGCATCCGGGTTGAACGCATCTGCACCCAGACCATACACGGTCTCCGTAGGAATAGCCACCAGACCACCCTCTGCCAGCACAGCAGCGGCTTCCTTATAGATTTTGCGGCAGTCCTCCAACGGGTCCACCTCAATCACACGAGTCTCCATGGCGTAATCTTAGACCATACTCCACTAAAAGTCAATCATAATGAAAAAGTTTCGTTGACGCCCATTCTAACATTCAGATTTTCCTTGCTTCTCGTCACCAACTGATTATAATGCAGGTATGAGTAAATTTCTCACCAGCCTGATTCTGGCCACCATCTGCACAGCCCACGCATTGACCGAAGCGGAGTTCGAGGCCCTCTACAAACGGACAGACAAGGATGCGGAAGCATGCTACAGGCTCTACCAGGCCTACCGGGATGGCGATGGCGTGGAAAAGAATGAGACTAATGCGCGCAAATGGCTGCTGGGGGCGCACATCAATGGCAAGCCTGTCTACAATGAAATTGCCAACCTTCCCTGGCGCAAGAAAGCCAAGCTGAAGCCGGGCCGCCAGCTCACCCCGCGTTTCAGCGAGGAAACGATTCGCGAAAAGAACAAGGAACTGAAAAAGGTAGCGGAGGGCGACCACCCGGATCTGCTGGAGATTGTCAACCTCGACTTCAACAAAATCAGCGCCAAGGAACGTGCCAGACTGTATGACGACACATCGTTCAAACTGGTGCGTAAATTGCTCTCCGATGGAGCCGACCCCAATGCCGAGAACAAAGGCGGTGGTTCCGTTCTGGCCTGTTATATGGATAAGCCGGAAAACTACGAAAAGTACGCCCGCTTGTTCCTGGAGGCAGGTGCCGATTTGCATGCGCGAGACTCATCTGCCATTGCGACGGCTCTGACGTATATAGGTCCCAGCAGCGGTATCAAGCTGACTGCCCAGGGCAAAAAACACAGACAGAAAGCGGAAAAGATACAAGCTGCCAAGGTGGCGCATCTGCTGAAAAACGGCATGGATGTGAACATGTACGACACGACGGGTGCCACCATGCTCTGCATCGCATGCATGGGCGGTTCTCCTGAGACCATCGAGGCGCTGTGCAAGGCAGGCGCAGACCCCAACCAGAAATGCAGTAAATACGAAATTGCCTATCCCATCACGACCATCACCTACCGCAACACCATGATTGGCATTGTGGATGGCAACACCCCCCTCCTCTACTGCATCACCAGCGCCAAAATACAGTTGGTTCAAACCCTGCTGCGCTGCGGGGCTGACCCCGAGCAGACGAATGACAAGGGAGTCAAGCCTCTCGACTACGCCAAGCTCATGCACTCCAAAACTGAAGATCCCGATATACGGGCCAGACACGAGAAAATAATCACGATTCTGGAAGAGGCTATTGCCCGGAAAAATAATCCCGACAGCGCCGAACCGGACAAAAAGAAGAAGAAGAAGAAAAAGAAGAGCTGAGCCACTACTGACCATCCTGCTATGTCACGCTACACCCGGCGAGCCCTCGGCATCCTCATTCTGTTCGGAGCAGTTGTTGCGGTCTGTTTCCATGGCCACGAGACACTGGGCAGAATGGCGCAGTTCTTCAGTTATCTGAGCGGCATTCTGGCTTTTACCCTGGTCTTCAGCTATTACCGCAGCAGAAAGACAGCCCGCTACCAGAAGAAGCGGGGGAAACAGGTTCCCCAGCCGGCAGACCACGTGGAACAGGCTATCCGCATCATGACCCTCCAGGATGATGGGCAGCGGCAT
>JAZOTV010000247.1:0-15891 GCA_045657815.1 Akkermansia sp. | reverse complement strand
AGCCTGCCACCCGTTTCACGGGGGCCGATATTGTTTTTACGCTATCGAGGGGGTTCGCGCACCATGCTGGCGCACGTTGCACTCCACCCCATCGCTATTGATATGTCACCCGCTGAAGCGGGTTCAGAATTCCGCTCGCCTATGGCCCGCCGATTGGCGATTTGTCTAGCTTAAAAGCCCGTGGAACGGGCGGCTTATCCATGCCCTGTTAAACCCTGCGGATGATAACAGGGGGCCTGTCGGTAAAAACAGCTCAGGTGCTCTGCATATCTGCAGAGCACCTGAGGAAATGGAGTTCCATGCTACGCGCCAGATGACTCACTTGCGGCGCCCACGGGCTCACCTCAGCTGTCAGCCGGCGGCGCTTGCCACGCCAAAGGCGCTTTAGCGACGGCGGCGGCGGGCAGCCAGGCCACAGAGAGCCAGCAGGCTCAGCGTAGCAGTGGTGGGCTCGGGGATGTACTTCACCACATCGAAACCGCCCAATACCAATTCACCCTTAGCATTTGTCATGCTGACATATGCAGAGGAAACGGCCGAATTAAATGTGACACCATTCAGGTCAAAGCCTACAGTCTGACCACCAGCCGGATCCATAAGAGAGCTATTGATAAGAATGCTGCCATCAGCAGCAGCCACTCTCAAGTTTGTGGCATACTGAACACTTTCACCTGCAGCAATAGGAGCACAGGCCAAAGTAATCGTTACGGTACCAGAGTGTTTGGGCCCCACAAGCCAGCTCTTCGTTTCACCTACTACAAGAGGAGCCTCAAAACTCGTCACTCCGCTTGATGACACCACCCAGTCGCCGGGATCACCGGCAGTCGATACACCAAAGTATTTCTGTTCCTGAGAAAACAGAATCCAACTACCATCGGAATTGAATGTAAAGAATGTGCTGGGAGAAGTGCTCACAACTGTTTCGAGCACAAAGCCGCAACCTGCGGAGTCATAACCATACTCCTGAATCAGCTTCTTCAAATTCAGAGTGACGGCATCGCCCGTTGCCCCGCAAGCAACGCCGGCAAGAGCCATGAGTGCAATTAGTGTCTTTTTCATAGATAATGATTAATTGATGAGTTATATATGTAATTAATTGCCGGGGGTGCAGGATATTCCTTGCGCAATGGAATGTTCTCCCATACGCCCGACGAGGTGAAGTATACAGCATGCCGAATGCTGTGTACAGGTAAATTTTTGCATCTGGCCGAAATTTATTAACTTTACGGCGAAAAAAGCGTAACAGACACACAACGGGTGGGTTCCGGAACAGCCGGATGGGCAGAATTGAAGCAAATGCCGGGGAGAATTCGGGAGATTTCCGCAAAGAGAAGCCGCCCGGGTTTACAGATGAACCCGGGCGGCAGAAAATGGCGATATCAGGGGTGGTTTACTCCTGCGGGAAATCCTCGGCGGAGTCCTCCGTTTCGATTTCCTCAGCAGCATCCTCTACCACAGCAGAAGCAGCCGGGCGATGACGAGCAGCCTCGATGAGGAACAGCTCTGCCACGCGGAAAGCGCGGCGGGAAGCCTCGGCGGCGGTGCGGTCATCCATGAGCGCAAGGCCTTCCTCGGTCACCTCACCCAGGAAAATCTTCCAGGCGCGGCGGACCAGCTCTTCCTTGTCCACCTGCGGGGTAGCCTGGGGCTGCTGGGGCTGCTGGCCGTTCTCGCGGTTACGGTTGCGGTTGCGGCGGCGCTTGCGGCGGCTGTTGGAGCCCCCCTCGCTGCCACCCACGGTTTCCGGCACAGCAAAGCCGGGAGCGGGGGGAAGCTGGGGAGCAGCATCCGGGTTCTCGATATCGGAGGGGCGGTCATCGCTCTTCTCAGCGGGCTTGGGAGCAGGAGCCGGGGCCGGCTCAGCCTTGGGCTGCGGCTCAGGGCGGGGCTGCTTGTTCTGCTGCTTGTTGTTCTTCTGCTGGTGCTTGTTGCGGTGTTCCTTATCCTTGCGGGGCTGCTGTTCCTGCTGAGCCGGCTGCTGCTCAGGAGCGGGAGCCGGAGCTTCTGGAGCCTTCTCCACAGGAGCGGGCTTAGCCTCTGCCACGGAAGCCTGCACCGGAGTTTCGGCAGGAGCCGGAGCCTCTGCGGCGGGCTTGGTGGTCTTCTTGCGGGGAGCACGCTGTTTCTTGGCAGGTGCGGCGGGAGCATCGGCAGAGGCGGCGGGAGCGCCGGCTTCTCCACCAGCCGGGGTGGCGGCCACCTTCTTGCGCGGAGCGCGCTTGCGGGCGGCAGGCTTCACCTCAGCCTCGGGCTTGATGTTTTCTTCGGGAGCCATATATTATGGTATGGGGTTTTCTGTTTGGATAGGCGCGTTCGGATCGACATTGAATGACCATTCAGCCTTGTGGGCCTTGCCATTGTTGTCCTTCCAGGTAACGTGCGCAGAGATATTCGGCATGTAGATGCGGCAGGGCAGCACCCACTGCACGGTTCGCGTGGCCTCGTCCACCTTGGCAGGCACGCTGCCAAAGCCGCTCACTTTCATCTGAACGGTGGTGATATCCAGGTCAGCAACTCCGTTCATATACGCGGTAATGGACGGAAAATCGGGAGCCACGGTCTCCTGCGGCTGGGGCGAGACCGGGAATGAGGGAACGGGTGTATCGGCAGAAAGGGTGCCGGGGCTGGCACCTGTGGTCACGCTGGTGCCCAGCTGGCTGGCGCGGAAATCCACCGCACGGCGGAAGACGGAAGCATCATTGCCGAAAATCATGTAGCGGTGCACCTGCAGCGGGTCCTCGCTCACGGTAACCTTGCCGGGCAGCACGGTGAAAGCAGCTGCGTAGCCATAGGTGCCCAGCCGCTCCAGCATGGCGGGGGTATGATAACCGCCAGGGAAACAATAGGTATTCACCTCGCCAAAAAGCTCACTGAGCTTCTTGCGGGATTCCCCCAGCTCGGCATCGACCAGAGCGGCATAGGCCTCTTCGCCCTGCTTCTCCGTCTTTTTCCAGCTGCTGGGGTAGAGGTGGCTCACCGAATGGCTGCCCACGGTGGCGCCATGTGCCTGCATCTCTTTCACCTGCGCGGGGGTGAGGCTGTCGCCCTTGCCGGTCAGGTACTTGGTGTACAGGAAAAGAGTGAAGGGGTAACCGAATTCCTTCAGAATGGGAAATGCATCCGTATAAACGCTTTTCCAGCCGTCATCCAGCGTGATGAGCGCACAGCGGGCCGGCAGAGTGCGGTTTCCGAGGCGCCATTCCAGAAATTCCTGCATGCTGATGACGGTGATCCCCGCGCGGCGCAGGTATTCCATCTGCTCCCGGAACTCAGCCGTGCGCATGAGCATCTGCGTGACCGGTGCCTTCTTGCTGAAATTGTGATATCCCAGCACCGTCACGCGGGTCTGGTCGCGCGGCACATTGAGCACCTCCGGCACTTCCTCCGCAACGTCTTCTTCCTCTGCTGTTTCCAGCGGAACCACAACCGCCACATCCTCCACCAGTTCATCCAGTGTGAGGGGGTCCAGATTCATGGGCTGGGGGGCAAACTCCTGAGCACAGGCCACCATACTCGTGGTCAGAATCAGTACCCGGAGCAGCGCTTTCATGCGCAAAAGACTAGCAGGATTCCCCCACCATGGCAAGCCTATAATTCGTCACTCTGGCGCGCACGCGCATGTATGTACAGATTCTGAGTATGTACGGATTCTGATTTATCAGGCAGGCAGAGCCTGCGGAATTCCAAGCCCGTGCAAACGGGCGGCATATCAATAGCGAGGGGCAGAGCCCGACACGCGTAGCGTTGGCGGGCGGAACCCCTCGTATGCAAAAAAAATAATCCCAAACGAGTGGTTCCGCGGCCCGGGGTGGGCTTCGGCTACCGCCTGCGCCCACCCACGTGCCGCTCCACGCACTTCGCTATTGATATGTCGCCCGTTCCACGGGTTTGTGATTTCCTGATTCTGCCCCGGCCCGAGTCCTCTGCCCGGCAAATTGGACTTTATCGGGCAGGCAGCACCCGCCATATCCCCGTGTACAACCCGGGGATTTCGCACACGCGGAGCGTGCAATTCATTGAGTCGCGTCAGCGGTAACTGGTTACCGCTGCCAGAGCTGCGGTATTATCAATATGGTGTCTACGTGCCAGCCGTTCATGGTCAGTATGTTGGGCGTTTCTGCCAGACTTGCAGGCAGTAGAGAGAGCAGCATGAGGGGAATGAATATCGTTTTCTTAAGCATAGTCATGAGTATGGGGTTATCCATGGTGTATCATGGGCAATTTGTCAGAACTTGTCAATGTGTCATCCAACTATTTCGCCGATGAAAGGGAAAATGGGGTGGCGGCCGTCACTTTCTCGGTATCGGCGCGCGGGATGCCGCTCCCGAAACCGGAATATAGCCAGTTCATGCCCGGAATCAGGCGATATAGAGCCCGAATACCCGCCATTTGTTCATATTATGCGAAGTAGTGTAGGAATTTTGCGCGTATAAGCGATAGATGGTCAACGGTATATAAAAAATCGCGTGCAAAAGTGTTCCACGTCTCCTTATTTTGTTGTTCTTTGGCATTTCTCTGTTAAACTGCACGGCAGAGTCACTTGCACACCAAGTGCCCTCTTACCCTGAAGAATAATAATACAACCAGCCGTTCCCTCCCCGCACCAGCGCAGGGGAGGGCCGGCTGCGGAAATGACCAACTATCATATGGCCCAGCAATTAAAGACAATCCTCCACTGGAGGTATGAGGTGAGCTCGCCGGAGGCGTGCTCTGTTTCCCGGGCGGATGGCTCGCTTCTCTGCAACGTGCCCGCCGGTGTGCCCACCGAATTCACGGCAGATGGCGCAGAGATCATCCTTTCCTCTCCCCTGGCAACCATGCTGCCGGTTTCCGGCAAGGTGGTGCAGCAGTCCGGCGGTGCGGCTGCAGAAGGGCTCTCCGCCACGGGGGAACCTGTTGTGCCACTGGTTTCCGCCAGCCTGCCCATGCGCCATGCCACCTGGTATGATAATGCTGAGCAGACTACAATCACCGTTATCCCCGCTGCATGGAAGAATGAGGTGATGACCTGTTACCTGAAAACGGCGGTGCCGGTGGCACTTTCTGGTGTAACCTGGATTTATGGGGAGCCGACCATGGCTGAGGGCTATACGTTTGTGGTGGCTTTGCAGCAGATTGATGCATCCACGGTTCTTGCGAACCTTGCGTATACTCTGGTTAAATAGAATTTTGTTCTATGTACTACAGATGCAAGAAGGATTCTGAGGGCGATTTTGTGGCAGCAGATGGAACGCGGTATTCCATATCTGGTGCACGCAGAATCAGAAACCAGGAGGGTGTGAATTCAGGATACTGCTATTTCAGTTCTCTGGAGGAGGCTCTGCTGCAATGGGGGCTTAAGGAGATGTTGCAAGAGCCGTGTGCGGAATCTGCCGAAGAAAAGGAGGTGTTGGTATGATAGCTGTTGGTTTGTGTGTGATGGGCGGTTGTTATGCTCAGAATGAGGATTCTGGCTGTGCTGCGACCTATTGGCCTGCACAGCATGTGGAGATTCCTGTATATACAGCAAGTGCCAGTATCGGATTGTTTGAACCGAGTATCCCGGCAGATGCTGACCAGACGCTTTTTTATGCCAATGTGCTGCAACAGTCTTTTAACCGAGAGGATACAGTAAGTGTCTTTTTTGCCAGGCAGTATAAGGGACAGGGTGTGGATACTGTTCTCAATGCTTATCACTCCTCCACGCTTATTGAGGTAACCAACAATAGAGGGGCTCTTGCCAAGGAATCCTCTAGCCTATTTACCTTCCCATTGCTGCTTCGTTTTGTCAGTCATGGAGGCGATGGTGCGTTCCCGGACATAAATAAAATAAAGGTAGGCGCAGGACAGTGGAATGCGACTGCTGATGGTTGGATGCGAGTGCTGGATGCTCGTGCATACTCCAAAGGCTTTTTCTATTCGTATGGATATTGGGGGATTTATTGGTATATGCTGCCTATGCGTTCTCCCGAAAATGATTGTGCCGCGTTCGATTTTGTTTCCAGAACGCTGGTGGAGATGTGAATGTGCCGATGTTTGTCGCTGTTTTTTTAGTGCTGAATATGCGAACAATGATGGTATTGAGGGAATGCGTGTGCCATCTGTGCGAGTTAAGGCTTGATGACGGCTGAAAATAATGTACAATCTGAGCCGTGATAAAGCAGAATGTAGGTCTCAAGAGTGATGCTGACTGCGCTGGATGTGGTGTATGCACCAATTTCTGCCCGTCTGGAGCCATCAGCATGAAATGGTCACAGGATGGGTTTCTGGTACCTGAGGTAAGCGGGAAGCTGTGCACCCACTGCGGGGTTTGCCTGGCTAAATGCCCGGTGGAAATGCAGAAATCTGCCGCAGCGGTGGCTCCTGCCTGCATGCATGTTTATGGTGGGTGGAATACAGATGCTGAGCTGCATGAACGGAGCTCCAGTGGTGGCATTTTTACCGCCGTTGCACAGTGGGTGCTGGCTCGCGGTGGTTGTGTTTTCGGCGTTGTGTGGGAGGATAAGAACCATGCGGTTTTTGCAATGGCGGAAACCGAGGCTGAACTAGCGGCCATGCGCGGTTCCAAATACGTGCAGGCGGAGGCTCGCATGGTATACCAGTCTGTCAGGTCGGAATTGAAGAAGGGTCGGTATGTTCTGTTTGCTGGCACCTCATGCCAGGTGCGGGCATTGAAAGTGTTCCTTAGAAAAGATTTCGAGCGCCTGGTGACGGTTGATATTGTGTGCCACGGCATGCCTTCCAGGCTTTTGTACCAGAAATATGTCTCGGAGAAGGAGGCCCGGGCTGGTAAGGAAATGGAGCATGTATCATTCCGGGATAAACCTGAAGGATGGTATAAGTACCACGTCACGAGTCATTTCACCGATGGTAGCAGTACCTCCACGGAGTTGCCCCGGGATTCATACATGAGGCTGTTTTTGTGTGATAAAGGATTAAAGGAACTCTGCTATGATTGCCCGTTTATCCGGACCTCCCGTCCGGGGGATATTTCCCTGGGCGATTTCTGGGGGGTGGAACACTTCCAGCCGGAGTGGCCCATCCATCGCGGGGTTTCGGCTATCATCGCTAATTCTGAACGGGGGAATCAGCTTCTCCTGGAGCTGGAATCAGCGGGGCATATCAAGCTCTATCCGGAGAAACTTGAGCATATGATTCCCTATCAGGGCGGTTTCAAGAGGCATACGACCCAGCCGCCTGCGGATCGCAAAGCTTTTCTCAGGGGCTTGCGGCATCACCGCCTGGCACGGGTGGAATTCCTGTTCCTGGACAGTGTTGTTATTTGCGGAATTCGCATGCACCGCGACACTCGTGACAGACTATACCGCCTGTGGCGCCGTATCCGCGGATACGTTCTCGTAAAGCTGGGGCTTATCAAATAAAAAAACTTATGCCCGGCGGAGCTTTTTACGCACGAATTCCCTGGCATAGGAATACAGCATAAGACCGGCGGAATCGCGCCGCCAGTAGAGGATTATAACATAGATACCGCAGGAACAGCAGCCCCCCACCAGAATCTGTACGATGGGATGGTAGCTGGTGAAACTCATAAGGTATGCCGGAATGTTGGCAATCATGGAGAATGCCAGATACGGCAGATAACAGCGCAGAATCTGCGTGAATCTTATTTCGCTGATGCGGGTAACATTGAGAGAGGAGCCTGCAAAGGCAACGACGGCGGACAGAATGGCCGCATAGCAGATAGCCTTGACGCTGATGAAGGCACAGCCAATCATGGCCGCTATGCTTACGGTGCGCAGGACGATTTCCAGCTTGAGGATGAGATCTGTTCTTCCCAGTACGCTGCAGATGCCCGAATTTGCGCTGAGCAAGGGATTGAGCATCCAGCCGAAGCAGAGAAGCTGGGCATAGATGGCAGCCTCCGCCCAGCGCTCTCCATACAGAAGGACGATGATTGCAGAGCTATTGGCTGCCAGGGTAATCATAACCCATTGCACGATAACGGCTATTATCTGGATATACTTCTGATATACGGCGTAAAGCTGCGTTTTGTCCTTCTGCAGGGTAGCAAGGATGGGAAAAATGACTGGCGCCAGGATGCTGTCTATCAGTGTCAGCGGCATGCTGCATGTATGCTCACCTCGCTGGTAGAAGGCGAGCTGGGCCGGTGTGTAGAATTTACCGATAATGAAAGTACGTAGATTCTGGTAGGCTGTGTTGAGCAGCCCTGTAAGCGTTAAATTGATGCCGAATTTGAAGAACGCGCGGAATGATTCCCGGGAGAATTTGAAGCTGGGTTTCCAGGGCGACACAACCCACACCGCGATGAGACTCAGGGTGCTGGAGATAATGCCCTGCAGCATGGGGGCCCAGTAGCTCCAGCCGGCATAAGCTGCCCAGATGGTGAAGGGCATGGCCACCAGGGTGGTGCACATGGAGACAATAGCAGGAGTTTTGAAATCCCGGCGGGCGCTGTAGAGGGTCCAGTGCACGCTGCCGGTGGAACCCAGAAACATGAGCAGGGCAGATACTCTCGTGAGGTTCAGAAGAGCAGGTTGGTCAAAGAACCAGACAAACCACGGAGCTGCCAGGAAAAGAGCCAGAGAGAGCACAAAACTCATGGCAATATTGAACCAGAATACGGTGCAGATATCCTCATCTGTGCGATCCTGTTTACGGATGAGGGCTGAGCCGAAACCACATTGTTGCAATTGCCCTGCAATGGCGAAGAAGATGCCGGTGAGCCCCAGAATACCCATCTCATCTGGCGAAATGAGGCGAGCCAGGATGATACCGAAGACAAACTGCACCGGCTGCATGGTGCATTTCTGGATGAGCCCCCACTTGATGCCGCGGGCCGTTTCTTCACGTACACTTGCCATGAATCAGTTCTTTTCGAGATTTTCTTTCAGAAATTGCAGAGCACGT
This sequence comes from Akkermansia sp., assembly GCA_045657815.1. Taxonomy (GTDB): domain Bacteria; phylum Verrucomicrobiota; class Verrucomicrobiia; order Verrucomicrobiales; family Akkermansiaceae; genus Akkermansia. The sequence goes on along the minus strand of JAZOTV010000247.1, from coordinate 7,023 downwards.
TGTTTCTCACTACTGCGGATGGCGTTCACCCGTTTCCAGTCGATGGGGGTGCGCATGCATTCGGCTACCTGTTCGGTAGTCGGGTTGGTGAGCAGGCGCTCCTGCAGCCCGAAAGTGCCCAGCAGGGAATCGAACCGGGCAGAGCCGCGGCTTGCGTTCCCCAGACAGACAAAGGGCTTGTTAAAGATGATAGCGAATACGCAGCCGTGGAATGAATCGGTAAGGACGCACTCTGAATCCCGGATGCAACGCAGCCACTGGGGGATGGAGAGGGGAATGCGGTCCATGGCCCTGGGGGCATCTCCATGAGCGGTGAGTTGCTGGGGGTAGAGCTCTGATTGTTCTGCTACGGACTGGGTGAGGCGTTTCTTTTCGTCTGTTTCGTCCAGCAGGTAGACGGCCATACAGGGCTTCGGCAGCCGGAGTGTCCACCAGCGGCGGATGATGCGGGAGTAATCCGCCGGCTCCAGCAGCAGGGTGGGGTCGGGCGTCTGCACGGCATCCACTCCAAAAATCTCGCGACAGAGGCGTATGCCGCTGTGCTCGCGCACGGATACAGCCTTGAAATCCTTAAGCAGCCTGGCGCATTCTGCCGTTTCCTCCGGCGTGCCTTCCCACACATCGGCGCCGAAGGAGGCTGCATAGGCAATGCTGCGCTGCCGCTGCTCCTTGGTAGCAAAAGAGAGGAAAAAGAAGGGAACGCTTTCTGAGGGCCGCGAGTATTCACAACGCCAGACCTGGTCGCTTCCTACAATGAATCGGCAATTATCTGCCAGTTGTCTGAGCTGGGAGCGCTGCGCATCCAACCGGTATATGTTCATAAATAACTCCCGGAAGAGTGTGAAAAGACGAGCCTCCAGGTAAAGGTGAAGCTGTTGCGAACGCGAGCCGGCAATTATTTTGACCAAGTTTTTCCAACATTTGAGCTTAAATCGTTTTCCCAGACTATCAAACCATTCTCTCATGCCCCGCGGCAGAAAGCAGAATTGTTTGCTGCTGGTGCCTAGTTGCCGCAGGGTATGTTGCAAGGCGTAGGCTTGGAGTAAACCTCCGTAATTGTTGAATGAGGGGAGCGTAAGGATATAAGGAAGGATGCTCATAGTGGCCTGATGCCGCATTCTAGCATGTTCCTAACCTTAAAGCGAGTCTTTATTGTTGACGATAGTATAGCCCTGTGTTAGCATGCAGAACGTGAAACCGCTCCGTCTAAGCATTATTGTTCCTGTGTATAATGCAGCAGGTTGGTTGCGTACATGTCTCCAGTCTCTGACTCATCAGACTTTGCAGGATTTGGAAATCATCTGTGTGGATGATGGTTCAACGGATGCCTCTCTGGCTGTGTTGCAGGAGCATGCTGCAAAGGATACTCGTATCAAGGTGATTCACCAAGCGAATGCCGGTGTTTCCGTAGCGCGCAACCGTGGTTTGGATGCCGCTACCGGCGAATATGTGACCTTTGTGGATGCAGATGACTGGGTGGAGCCGGTTGCGTATGAAATGGCGTTGTCTGCTTTTACTCCAAAGGTGGATCTGGTGTGTTATGGCACTGTGGTGGATGGAACTGCCCCGGCAGGGCTTGAGGCGTACTGTAATCTGATACCGGAGGGGGCTGCGGTTGCCGACCCGGGGCGCTTGAGTAGCATGAATGCTTCCCTCTGGAATAAGGTATACAGAAACAGCCTGATTAAAAAATGTCACCTTCATTTTCCCAGTGGCGTTGCCTATGGTGAGGATGCTGCGTTCTTTTTCTGCTATGCCGCGGTGATGGAAGGGGAAATGTATGGTATTCCCCGGAAATGGTACCACTATGTTCAGAATGCAGGTTCCGCAATGGCGAATCCGGCCATTGGGGAAAAGCGAGCCGCAAGTTTATGGCATGCCTTTCGTTTTGTGCATGCCTTTTATGCCCGGCAAGATGTGTTGCCTCGTATGCAGCCTGTGCTGGAAATGCTTTTCTACAGCCTGTTTTATTTTGTGAAGGAAGGAGGACGCATGCATGAGATGCTGCCGCAGCTGGTGGAGGCTGCGCGTATGAGCGAAGTTCTGTATTCGAGTCGGAGCCAGCAGGTACTTGAAATCAGAATGCTGCACATGTCGGCACTGGAGCGGATGTTTCACTGGTTTACCGGGAATCGGGAATGTTATGGTATTGCCGGTAGATCCTTCTTTTCCATTACCTATGAACCGGAGCAGTGGATATACCGCTGCATGGGGCGTCGCGTCCGAACCGTTCGTAAAAGATAAGCCTGATTATGAACACCTCCCTTGAAGACATGTCTGTGATATCCGTCATCGTCCCAGTGTACAACACCGCACCGTGGTTGCGGCGGTGTCTGGATAGCATCTGCGCCCAGACCTACCGGAATCTGGAGATTCTGTGTGTGAATGATGGCAGCACGGATAACTCTGCGGAGATTCTGGAAGAATATGCTGCAAAGGATAGCCGTATCAAGGTGTTTACGCAGGAAAATGCCGGACTTTCAGCTGCGAGGAATACAGCGCTGGAGAACGCTACCGGGGAATGGGTGACCGGGGTTGATTCGGATGATTATCTTGCGCCAGGTATATGTGAGAAGGCAATCAGTTGTGCTGCGGCAGCGGTGGATATGGTTTTTTTCGGAGTGCAGGAGGTGGATGAAACTAATGCAGCTTTGCCGGAGCGCGGGTATTTTGAGTTACCGGGCGATGGCGCGTATGAGATGACCCCGGAGCTGGCTGCACAACTGAATGCTTGCTTTTGCGGCAAGCTCTGGCGCCGCAGTCTGCTGGAGGAAAATAACCTGCGTTTCCCGTATGGCCTGGTGCATGAGGATGAAGCTATGTTTTTCCTCTCGGTTCCCTATACACGGAAAGTGGCTATCTGCCCGGAAAACGGCTACTACTATGTGCAGCGGGAGGGCTCCATTATGAACTGTGGCATGATGTCTGACTTGAATAGAGTCAGAAGGATTATACCGGTGTTGGAGTATGTGGGTTTTGAGTATGCGCAGAGAGGGCTGAGGTCTAGGAATGAACGCAGATATTTGGTTAAAATGTTTGTGCGTCTTTGTTGCTATTGTGTATGCATATATTGGAGCCCTGAAAAGGATGCCATTGTTGAAATTCTTGGCCCCGTATTGCGTCACTTTGGCCTATACCGGGACAATTATCTTCTGGAACGGTTGTTGCCTGTGAGTGGGGGGCAGCGTTTGTTTCTGACCCGCTATCCGCAATCCAAGGTATACCGCCTGTTCGGTCTTGCATGTTGGACTGTGGAATATTCGGAGGATGGGTGGCCGGTTGCACAAAGCAGCCCGATATGGGAAAGAATTAAGAAACTACTGATGCTGAAATGAATGCTTTGTTATCCATTATTGTTCCCGTATACAACACGGCATCATGGCTGCCGCGGTGCTTGGAAAGTCTGATAGGTCAGACGTATGCGAATCTGGAAATTATCTGCGTGAATGATGGCTCTACGGATTCTTCGGGCGCTATTCTGGATGAATATGCCGCCCGGGATGCTCGCATCAAGGTGATTCACCAGGAAAATGCCGGGGTTTCTGCTGCAAGAAACGCTGCTCTGCAGGTTGCCAGAGGAGAGTATGTTACAGGGGTAGATTCTGATGATTGGGTGTCTCCAACCGCCTATGAAAAGGTATTACCGTGGCTGCTCAACGGGGTTGATATGGTGTGTTTCGGAATTGATGGTATATCAGAGGCTGGAGAAAAAGTGAGAAATGAATATTTTGAATTGCCGACTGCTGGAGAACAGGAAGTCAATTCTGAACTGATAAAGAATACCAATGCTTTCATTTGGAATAAAATATTTCGTACAGAAATAATAAGAAAGCATAAGATTCTGTTCCCCGTTGGCAAGCGGTATGAAGATGCCATCTTTTTTTATACAGCCGCGGCTATGTCTCGAACCATCTGCTATGTGCCGGAGGCGAGATACTGCTATCTGATACGCGGGGACTCGTTCACCAATGGGGAAGCGTCCCGGAACCGTGCTTTCGATTTCTGCGATATCTTGGAAATTTTGTACAATGAGTTCTGCCGCCTTGACTTGATGCAGAAGTGGCGCGATTTGTACCGCCAGGTGTTCCTGCTATATTACGAACAGACGGTTCCGGTGCTGCCCTCTGCCAGGCAACGCACTGCTAAGAAAATGTATAAGAAGATGGTGTTACGCCTGGGGTTGCACAAGCTGTACAAGGGGGAATACCCATTCCAAGAACTGAGTCATTATTCGTTTTTGCGGTCTTTGTTTTTCTGGAGAAATCAATCGAAGCGCGTGTTCAAGTTCTTGAAGTGGGTTGTGTTACAGATAGAGGAAACGCCTGAGGGTAGAAAGAAAATATGGTTCTGAATGTAAAAAATGGTGATTTTGACCTGAGCATTGTGACCGTATGCTACAACGCCAAAGAGCGTTTGTGGGATACGGTACAATCGGTTCTGGCAATCAAGTCCACCACACAGTTGAAGGTGCAGCATCTGCTGGTTGACGGAGCATCTACAGATGGCTCAGTGGAGTTGCTGCAAGAGTGGCGATGTGGCGGAATGATTGAGGATTATGTTTCAGAGCCAGATGCGGGTATTTATGATGCCATGAATAAGGGAATCCGCATGGCAAGAGGAACGGTTCTTTATTTTCTGAATGCTGGCGATATACTGCTGAATACAAGATCGCTCGAAGTTTGCGTGACTCGCCTGCTGAGCGGTGAGACGCAACACGCAGCGGCGCCAGTGTTGCGAAGCCTGGATGGAAAGCTGGAGAAAGATTTTCCTTGCTTTGAATATGTGTATTTGCGTACGCCATGCTGTCACCAGGGATATTTTGCTGTGACAGAATTGTATCGTTCTTTGGGAGGGTATGATGTTTCCTCTTATCGTTGCCTTGCAGATGCTGATTTCATGTGCCGTGCCTTTGCGGTGGCAGGTAAGCCGTTTGTAGAGAATAAGGCTGTTGCTTTATATCCGGATGATGGTTTTTCGAGCAATTGTGTTTTCCATTATTTGCCGGAATATGTAGAAATGACACAGCGGAATTGGGATGCGGTAATGCGTCGCTGCAAAGTAGATGCGGAGTACCGCGATATGGTGATGGGTGTGTTGACTGACCGGTGTATGGAACTAGCAAAGTGGAAGCTGGAGAAAAAACGGGATGTTGCAGATTTGGTGGGCAAATTGCAGCAACAGCTACGCTCACTGGCTGGGATGTGCTGGCATCCCATACGCTGGGTTGGGTTGAACTGGGCTGCAAACGGGTATTTGCCGCGAGTACAGGCCCCAAGCAGCATTTCTCCCTGCTGGGAAAAGGTTATGTATTGGGTGCGCATTGTGTGCTCCATGCGTCCCGGCAATAAGTATGCCATGGCGGGAGGGTATCCCGTTCGTTCACTCAATGCTGCATTGGTGGCAAAATTCCACTCTTTATTCCGAAGGTAAAACCTGCTTGAGCAGATGTTTCAGTTTTGCGTTTACCCCGCGGAGTAAATCGAATTGCAGGGTGAATTTCCCTTGAACATCATAATGCAAAGAGCAAAGGGGAACCGGCCCCAGTCGGTATTGAGTGCTGCGGGAGCGTCGGCGGATGAAGTATGATAAAAATCGCCCGGGCAGGTTCAGGCAGCGGAGTCGCCAGTCGCGGGGGTGGGCTGCGGCCAGCCCGGTTTCCTGAGCCAGCGTTCGGAACATTTCTGCCAGTTGACTACGCTGGTGCGGCGGGCAGAAGCGCTCCACCAGGTAGTATGCACGCTCAAACTGAGCAAGGATGTATGGGTTGTGCAGCGGGTTCAGCCCGTTTCGCTGGTAAAAATCAAATACATAACGCAGAATGCCCAGGTACTGCCCGGCATCGGCAATGCTTTTCCGGTTATCGTGCATGATGGAGCCGCGGCGTTGGACATAGTAGTAGCAGGTGTCCTGAATGAAGGCTGCTTTTCGCACATAGGGGGCATACATGTAAAATATGGCATCGTCCTCATGCACCAGCCCGACAGGGTATTGCATGCCATGGTCTGCCATGATGGAACGCCGCCAGAGCTTGGCCCAGATGCATACATTCATGTTGTGCGCCATTTCCGGCGTGAAGGTGCAAGTGCCCTTGTATGTTGTGGCGTAGTAGCCATCGTGGTCGGGGAGAGGGTTCCCATCTGTGTCCACCAGTTCTATTCCGTAGGAAACCCAGTCTACATCATCAGCGATGCACGCGACTGCTTTTTCATAAGTATCGGGCGCTATGTAGTCATCCGAATCCAGGCTGGTGACGAAGTCGCCGCTGCTGTGGAGCAGGGCGGTGTTGCGCGCTGCAGATACGCCTTGCGCTTCCTGGTGGAATACCTTGATTCGGGAATCCCGGGCAGCGTAGTCATTCAGGATTTGCAGGGAATTATCGGTTGACCCGTCATCTACGCAGATAATCTCCAGGTGCGGGTAGGTCTGGGCCAGCAGACTGTCCAGGCATTTTTGCAGGTAGGGTGCGGTGTTATGCACTGGAACGGTGACTGATATGGTGATAGCTTTTTCCATGGAAGCTCGCACGAAGAGTTGTAAGGAGTTTAACTTATTGGCTGGCAGATGTCAAGTTCCGCATGAGGGTGGCGGCATTCCGCAGGGAGGCGGGGGCGGCAATGCGCAGAATGCCCAGGTAAAGCAGCAGTGAACCGCAGAGACCGGCGGCCAGCTGTGGTAAGGGGGGGAGCCCCTGCAGCAGCTGGGCGGGGAGCCAGGTGCAGGCGGCGGCGAGGGCAAAGCCGGGGAGCCAGTCGCAGAGTTGCAGGAGGGCGGGGAGTCCCATGTAGCGCCGGGTGGCCCAGGTGTTGATGCCCAGGCAGAGACCGGAGGTGGCCAGGGCGCCCCAGCAGATGGCCTGCACGCTGATGAAGAACATGCCGATGAGGATGCCGATGCCCAGGCATTTCTTGATGAGTTCGAGCCGTAGAAAGAGTTTTTCCGGGCCGCCGGCTTTCAGCAGGTTCAGGTTGATAATCTGCAGGTGCCAGGTGGCGTAGGAAACGCTGAGAATCTGCAGGTAGGGTA
>JAZOTV010000246.1:0-2952 GCA_045657815.1 Akkermansia sp. | reverse complement strand
ACACTTGCGGAATCTTTCTGTCCACCGGTGCGCACTGCTACTTTGTGCTTGAATGAGATGAGCACCGTATCGCTCCACCACCTGCTGCTGAATCTGAAGCGCCTGACCTGGATTTTTCTGCTGCCCTCGCGTATGAGCTGGCGTATTTTCTGCTGCTCTTCCATCCGCGCATTGCTGATGTGGTATACACCATCGGCCTGTTTAATGAAAGTTTCGGTGCCCCATTTGTCCCATTTGAGAATTAGCCGCTCCCCGTCGTACTTAAGTATATTTGCAGTATCCCGCCGGCCCGACCTGCGGACTCCTACCATGTATTCTGTGGAAATGCGCAGGGTATCGCTCCAGTCTTTGCTGGCAATCTTAATTTCTCTGTATTCAATTCCAGGGCGATATTCGTGCAGCAGTTCCTTTGCTGAGGCTTGCGATAAAACTCGCCATTCTCCCTTGTGAAGAGCCAGTTTCAGCAGCTCGCCGCTTTCCCAGGTGATATAGATGCTGCCCTGGTGACCGCGCCGGAACTGGATGACCTTCCCGAATTTCCGATTATCTGCATGCACGGCATGTGATTTGTCCGGGTGCAGGTAGATACGTGCCTTCTGGTCGGTCCCATCGGTATAATCGAAATAGATATGCGGCACTTTTGTGGGATTCTGTTTCAGATCCCGGTAGCGATCAGTATCTTCCGTCTGGTGGAATTTACCGTCGGGTTTGCGTATGGCAAAGCCGTATCCCCATCGATCCCACTTGAATCTTATTTTGTCGGGGCTGATACTGAGGATGTTTGCCGTATCACTGTTTCCCGAGGCGCGTGCCATGACCATGGCATCTTCCGATATCCGCACGGGGCCAGTCCATCCGGGGGTGACAAATTCTACCGTTTCATACTCTTCTTTTTCGTCCCCGCGTTGAAGTGAGCGCTTAATCTCATCGCGGCGCGGGTGAATATCGGACACGCCGTTCTTTTCCAGAAGTCTGGCAATGTTGTAATACGACCGGAATTGCTCAAGTTCCTGCCTGGTGGGACTTTCCGTGTACCCCTTTGCCAGTTCTTTTAATCTGGCTTTGCGCGCACTCAGCAGCGTGTCGCCACTGGCGGTTTTCTGGGTGAGGTCTACTCCATAATCCAGGAGCATTCCGGCTATTTCCTCATCTTCTGCCAGCGCCATGAGTGATTCTTCGTGTCCATTGACTGCGGCTCCTTGTTCCAACAGCATGCGCGTCATTTTTTTGCGGCCATACTTTACCATGTATGCCAGCATGGTCTCGGTATCCCTCCAGGCTGCCATATTCAGCAGACTGCCATTCAGCGGAAAATCCGGCAGGGTGAGAAGATAGCCCAGCACTTTTTCGTTCGCTATTTCTGCGGGAGTGGTTGGCTTGAGACCGGCCTGGATAAATGCTTTTGCCATGGCCTCTGTGCGGACGCAGTCCCAGTGTGGGGCCAGGTCTTTCAGCCGGTTGTGGCTGGCAAAGATACGCACCACATCTGGATTACCGTAGCGCACCATGTACCTTATGTTTTCACTATAGCACGGGGCTTTTGCTTTCAACAGTAAATCGGCTGCCGTTGCGTTTTGAACGCAGCCGAGCGCCACAGCCAGAGTATCCGGCGATGGGTTTGTTTTCAGCAGCGCACGAATGGAGTCGGTATCATCCATCATGGAGGCCAGAACAAGCTGCAAGCCCGCATCGGTGGGCAGGGGACCCTTCTGAGAAAGCAGACGAGCTACATATTTGCTGCGTGGTCCACAGGGGTTGCGCAGCATGGCTTCCAGGGCGGTGCGACCGAATTTGTTGCGGATGCCCGGGTCCACTCCCATTCTGAGCAGGAACTCCACCACCCGGTCATCTGCGGTGCCGCGCCGGATAACTGCGAGATGCAGCGCGGTGTTCCCATTACGGTCGAGAGCAGCCGGGTCAGCCTCAGAATCTTCGATGATGTCCAGCATCTCATCCAGCAGCTCTTCGGCCTCTTCGCGTATTTCGTCAACAGGGTCTGTCACGGGCAGGGCGCATAACCCCGGCAAAGCATAGAAGAGAAATGTTTCTCCTTTATCATCGACATGCTTCAAATTTGCTCCCGCTGCTATGATATCTTTCAGCAGTGCCAGATTCTCGGGAGTAAGTTTCTTATACGCCGCAATCTGGGCATAATTGGCCCCACGCGAATTCAGCGCGTTTACATCGGCTTCTGCATCCACCAGCAGTCGCAGGCACTCCGGCAGAATACTCATGCCGCCAGGCGAAAGCGGCGAGCGGGTTTTACCGCCTTTCGGGGTGTATTCTGTCTTGCAGCCTTTCTCCAGCAGTATGCGCACGCATTCGATGATGCCTTCCGTCTCGTCATCGTTGCCGGGGTTCCCCAGCCCCTGCACAGCATGCTCCAGTACTGTTTTCCCATTATCTGCTATACCATGGGGCTTTGCTCCCAGTTTAAGCATCTGCCGCAAAAGGGCCGCATTACCCTTTCCTGCTGCTTTGGCCAGCGCGTTTGCTCCTTTGACAGAGGCTCCTCGCGTAAGCAGGTTGCGCACATTGCGCGGATTCCTGTTGATGTTGTTGAGCAGCGCCTGGCTGCAGCCCTGGGAATCCATCGTCCCATCAGGATTGGATTTGTGGCGCAGCAGAATCACCATGCTGCCGGAATCGCGGTGGCGTTGTTCCAGTATGTGCTTGCCATCTGCATTCTCAGCATTGGCATTTCCCCCCAGCGCGAGCACCTGCGCCGTCAGCATCACGCTGTCTCCGTGCCAGCTCTGCACGGCATCAAACAGGAAGTCGGATCGTAGCCATGTCGTTCTGTGGGCCAAGGAGTTGGCACAATAATTGTCTTCCTAAGACCGCTTGGCCTCCGACTTCATCTGCATTCTCAGCATTGGCATTTCCCCCCAGCGCGAGCACCTGCGCCGTCAGCATCACGCTGTCTCCGTGCCAGCTCTGCACGGCATCAAA
>JAZOTV010000245.1:0-5113 GCA_045657815.1 Akkermansia sp. | reverse complement strand
AAATAAAATCCCGGGCAACGAGATCTCCCAGCTGTTGGTCAATAGTTACAGACCCGGTAGAGGCAATCATGCCGGAAGGAGCCGGCGAAGCCGTGAGAATGGGAGTGCTAAACAGGCTGGCTATCAGGAGGATTTTGGAGCTAATGTTCATGGTGGTGAATGTAATCTTCATCTATGTTAATACATGTCACGGTGTGAAACGCGAATTTTTCTAATAAATAGAAGCTCGCGGCGGGCATTTTGTTGCGCGTTTCCTCCATTTTTGTTACCGATGGCGCAGAAACTGAGCTGCAAGGGGAGGATTCACTCGAAGTGAAGCCCTTGGTCAGCCGGGTACGGCTCATGTGGTGCAAAGTGGTTTTTTGAGCGTTGGTTACAAATCAGCCAGAATCTTGAGGAACTCACTCATGGGGTAAGCCCCGGTCATGCTGATATCCTTGTCCTGGAAGACGAGGAAATAGCGATACCCCGGCCCGGCTTGTATCCGCCAAAATTTATGTGAATTACTGTTATTTCAACAAAAGTCGGCCCTCGGCTTCGGTCAGAACTCGCATTTGCTGAATAGCGATTTTGTTGAGTTTCTGCAGGCGCTCAGGCTGACTCATGCCGGATTCAATGAATACAGCATTCAGGTTTTCCATGTTGGAAAGACAAATCAATTCGTTTACAGTAGCGTAGTCTCGTATGTTGCCGGGCAAAGAAGGATTGCTACGTCGCCATTGCTGAGCGGTCATGCCAAACATGGCTACATTGAGAACATCTGCTTCATTGGCGTAGATGTAACTGGCCTGTTGGGCGCTTACCGTTGCCGGAATCAGATTTTGTTTAATGGCATCTGTATGAATGCGATAATTGATTTTTGTAAGCTCCCGTTTGGCAGACCAGCCCAGCTTCTCTTGCTCTGCTGATTTCAGCTTTTGGAACTCCTCAATCAAATAAAGCTTGAAGGCAACGCTGATAGCAGTGCCGAACTCAAATGCCAAATCCCGTACGGCGTATGTACCGCCATAACGTCCTTTACGAACGACTAAGCCTATAGCGTTAGTCTTTTCCACCCAGTCCGACACACTCATCACGAAGCTGGGTAAACCGGCTTGTGATTTAAAGTGGTCAAATTCGACCACTTTAAAATCCGGGTTGTGGATAATCTCCCATGTTCCCAAGAGTTCGATAGTATAGCGATTCCGTATCCAGTTTTTAATGACATCAGCAGCGCGCGCATCATCAGAACGTGCATTTGCCATATCTGTCAGAGATATATAGTCTTGTCCATCAACAGAAATGATAGAAATTTCATTCTGCAATACGTTTAGCTTCGCCATAGGATAATTATACACGTTTCATCATTCGATTCAAGTACAATTGAACAACTCATAAAATACTCATAAAATACTAAGGTCTGTTTCAAATCTGCTGGTAGATATATGGACCAGAACCAGTTAACGCGAATAAAGGGCATAGATTACACGTTGGCATCATTAAGCAGCAGCGACAAAGTCGAGTTTGCCGAGCAGGCGTAGCCTGCGGAATTTTGAGCCCACGGTGTGGGCGAAAGATAGTAGGCCGGGGTAAGAGCGCGTCAGCGCTCGCAGCCCCGGCTGGCACAAAAAAATAATCAGAGCCCACGGAGTGGGTGACAGAGCGGTGGCCTAACGCATTGCCTTTGTTCTGTCACCCGTTCCACGGGCTCCGTTCAACTTTTTGTTATTGCAGGGGCTGCGCCCGCTGTCGCGGGCTTACCCCTGCCTTTCATCTTTCACCCACTCCGTGGGCTCAAATTCCGCTTGCCAGCTCTTCGCCAATTGCCGATTTGTCTATGATTGCCTTATTATGCCAACGCATAATATGTTGCGAGGAGCAGCAAATCTGAAACAGGGCCAAAAAAAGCCCCTGCCGCGGTGGGCAGGGGCTTTGGAGAATAGATGTGCAGCTGCGCTTTAGAAGTTGCAGCGCACAGCAGCGGAGTATTCCCAGCCGTTGTAGCAATCCTTATCGTCCTTGCGGGCGGTGGTGTACTCTGCGCCGAGCATGAGCCTGGCGGCATCCTTGTACTTGGCAGAGGCGTACAGGTTCACGCCGAAGTAGAAGGCGTGCAGGCTGTCTACCCAGGAGGGGCTGGTGGTCTGCGTGCAGATGTAGCGGTCTGCGCCCAGCTTGCAGGCGCCGCGGCCGGTCATGCCGTTGTAGCGGAACACGAGGTCCACCTGCGGGTGCACGGAGTACACCGGCTGCAGCTGAATGCCGATGTTGTTGGTGCCATTGCCATCCTGCTGCTCGAAGGCAGCCACAGCATTGGCCGTGAAGGTCAGCTTGTTATGCTTGATTTCATAGCCCAGGGAGATGGCGTCCTTGAAGTCGATGCCGTAGTTATTGGCACCGGGCTTGCGGCGGCCGTGGTAGGCGTTGTTGAAGTCATGCGTATATTCGCCGGAAATGGCGTGGTAACCGCTTTCGGAGATGTTGAACTTGTGCGTGCCGCCGATGATGGCGAAGCACTTGTCCTCCCAGCCGAACTCGCCCTCAAAGCCCTCACCGCGCGTGTAGTTGTCGAGGTGGCTGGGGCTGCAGGTAGCGCAGGCGCGGTCATTGGCCATGACCTGCAGGTAGAGGATGTTCTTCTTGTCCGGGGAAGTGTAGTTCACCTCCACACCCCAGTTGGTATCCAGCGCAAACTGATTGGCCACATAGGAACGCTCGATGCAGGGCATGCTGGCGTTGGACATGCGGAAATCAGATGTGAAACTGGGGGCGAATTTACCGGCGCGCACGGTGAGACCCTTCACGGCATCGATATTCTGCTTCAGCCAGATATCGTAGAAGCCGGTGTAGCTGTAGTTTTTCTTCGTGCGACCGCCGACATACGTATCGCGAACTGGCAGACCACCGATACGCACGTAGGTGTGGAACTGCGTGCCGGTGCGCATGAACACGTTGGCACCAATCCAGTTGCGGCGGAACTCATCGTTGTAAGGGGTAGCACCCTTCTTGAGGTGAGCGCCGTTGTCGGAATTGGGCTGCACGCTGGCCATCTGCCACTGCTGGCGGGTGGTCAGGGCTACCTTGGTCACAAAGGTGTCCTTATTCTCATAGACCACGAGGGCCTGCTTCACGGCCTCCACCCAGTCCTTGGGCTGGGGTTTGCTGGTCAGCAGAGCACCTGCGTCGCCGGCAAAGGCGCTGCCGGCGGCGGCCAGAGAAAGAATCAGAGCGGGTTTCATGATGACTCAGCGCAGCTTGGAGAACAGGGTGGCGGCATCCAGCACGGGCATATATTCCTTGTGGTCCAGGCCGGCGTCCAGCACATAGAGAGTGAGCAGACGCTTCGCCACGGCCAGCAGCTTCTCCGGCTGCCAGGGCTTCTCGATGTAGTTGTCGATGTGGCCGTCATTGATAGCGTTGATGGTATCGGCATGCGTAGCCTGACCAGTCAGCAGCACCTTGCGTGTCCTGGCAAAGCGGCGGTCGGCGGCAATCTTACCCAGCAGCTCGGTGCCGGTCTCGCCGGGCATCACCTGGTCAGAGATTACCAGGGCCACGTGGTCGCCGTTATCGTCAATCTGGTCGATGAGCTGCATGCAGTCTGCCACGCTGGAGGCTTCCTCCAGACGCACGTGGGAGGCCAGCGGACGCAGGTCGCGCATTACGGAATCCAGCACTTCCTGCTGGTCATCTACACAAATAATGTTAATCGTTTCCATGAATTTGAGAGGTTGGTATGTTTACAGTGAATGAGGTTTCGCGGTCATTGCTGCGCACTTCAATGGTGCCGTTGTAGCTGTCGACCACACGGCGCACAATGGCCAGGCCAAGACCGAGCCCGAAATCCAGACCCAGTTTCTTGGTAGTAAAGTTGGGGTTGAAAATCTTGTTGAGGTTTTCCTCATCAATTGCGGGACCATTGTTGGCAATGGTCACGGACACATACTCCGTGGGCAGGAGCTGCACGCCCTGCACATGGCAGCATTCGCCGGTGATGGTGATGGCGGGGGCCTCAGTGCCGCCCTGGTCCATGGCATCGCAGGCGTTCTTGATGATATTGCTCCACACCTGCACGAGTTCGGTGACATCGGCGGTGATACCGGGCATGGAGGAAAAACGGGTGGTGACAGATACACGCTTGAGCTTGTTGTGCAGCAGGTTCAGAGCATCCTTCACGCTCTGCTCCACGCTCACATCCGGCTCGCGGGTGCTGTTGCCGCCGCCCAGCAGCTTGACCGCGCGCACAATGCCCGTGGCCAGCTTGGAGGCCATGCGCATATCGCGCAGGTCATGCCCCAGCTCCCAGAAGCGGTAATTCCTCTTCAGATTACGGATGAATTTGCCGGGCTGTTTCCGGCCCTCTTCCGTATTGGGGAAGATATGAGCCATCACCTTGGCGGCCTCCTGCGGCAGGTCGAGCTCGCGCTCGTAGTAGCGGGCGGCGCTGCGCAGCTCGCTGGCGGAAACAAAGGAATTATCCTCGAATCCGTAGGAGAAGAGCATAGCGTTGTTCTTATCATCGTCCTCCAGGTACTCCTGCAGGCTGTCGGCCACAAACTCCGTGCGGCGGGAGATGACTCCCACGGCGTTGTTGAGCTCATGCGCAATGCCGGCCGAAAGCTGGGCCAGCGTGCTGGCCATTTCGGCGCGCTGAAGCACACGCAAGGCTTCCTCCTTCTCAGAGGTCTTGGTGAAAATGCGCGAGTTCCGGGCGGCCAGTTCATGCACCAGCACCGGGATGAACTGGCGCTCGAAACATCCGTATTTCTCCGGTTCCACCACCTCCGTGGTATCGTCCACATAGGTCACCACGGAGTCTTCCAATGCCACAATGTCATTGGAGCTGTGGTAGGAACGGGAGAAAAATGCCTGCACACAGACATAGGAACCTTCCTCCGCGCGGAATACTTCGTAGCCGCGGGTGTTGCTTTCCACCGGCAGGTCGACTCCGGCGTAGGAATCGGCCCGGCGGAAGGCAGCAAAGCACCCTTTCTGCACGTAGTAGACGCGGTGGCACTCCTCACCCTGCCCCACCAGCTGCTCGCCTTCGGCAAGCTCGATGGTGCGGCCGGGGTCGCTGAAGTACACCGCATTGATGCGCTAAGTCGGATCGTAGCCATGTCGTTCTGTGAGC
>JAZOTV010000244.1:0-7878 GCA_045657815.1 Akkermansia sp. | reverse complement strand
GTCCAGACGGTCATCATCCTCCAGAAGTGCCTCCAGCAACCACTGAGCTTCTTCCCGGGTCAGCTCTATGTCACCTGCACCAGCCGCCTGACGGCTCAGCATGTCTTCCAACGCACTGCTGCCTTTCCCCCAGCTGGCATTCAACCAATTGCGTTTGTAAACCTGGGTCCACGCTTCCTCGTATGCCACAAGCGGGGATTTGCCAGCTTCGCGCAGCTCCCGGGCCAGAGCCAGGGCCTCGCGGCGCAGCGCCTGCTGCCGCTCCAGCTGCGCCTGACGCAATGCCGGATTATTCTTTGTGGTTCCATAGATGTCGGAATAATCGACCTCTTCGGATGCTCCACCTTTCTCACCTGTGACTCTGATGACACGGGGCGCATGCTGAGCTTCCTCCCGGGGCATGACCCACCAGTAGTCCAACATCACGCGCTCCTGAGCATGAGCCATGCCCAGACCGGCCCCCACTACTGCAGCAAAATACCGCAGCCACCCTTTGCATACGGTGGCTTGCCTGGTGGCAAATGTTACAGTCGTGGTACAGTAATTCTCCATGAGAGACGGTGCATGCTCATCGCGCGCGCCGAAAGTATACTCTCATTTTTTTGATTTGCAAGCCCTAATTGTTGGCCGCAACTCAGCTGTTTCACCCCATTAACAACTATATATAGATATAGCGATTTAATAAACACAATATATTGGGGGGGGGGTAACACCATATTGGATTTCTTCTAATTAAACACAACTGACTTATTTTCTTCCACTTGCGTATTCGCCATCACACCGGCTGGATTTCAACAGATTTCCCACCACGATTCGCAACATTTTCAGGGCTGCTGAGTTTTCTCTGCAGCAAAACGCTCGAAAGAAGCATCGATGATGCGGCAAGCAGTATCCACACCAAAAAAGTCACCTACTTCCGTCTTTTTGTTCTGGAGCGTTTTGTACGTCAGGAAAAAGTTCTGAATTTCCTGGAGATAATGAGGAGGCAGATCATCCAGCGTATTCACATGGTCATAACGAGGGTCACCCACATTCACCGCCAGGATTTTTACATCCGGCTTGCCGCCATCAATCATATCCATGCCTCCGATGATGCGACAATCCACATAGCAACCAGGAAAAGTGGGAGCAGAAGTGAACACGAGTATATCCAGGGGGTCGCCGTCCAGATAGCGGGTATCCTCCACAAAGCCGTATTCCGCGGGATAGTACACGGAAGAATACAGCACACGGTCCAGCTTGATGCGACCGGTCTTTTCATCAACCTCATACTTATTGCGACTTCCCATGGGGATTTCTATGCGAGCTTCAACGATACGAGGAGTACTCATGATGGTATTATCCTAGCAACATGGAATCGTCATGTCAAGAAACAAGAAGTAACAATACGAGAGAGGCAATCCGCGTGTCTCAAAGATTTGGGACACGCGGATTTACGATTGACAATTTACAATTGACGGATTGAAAGTTAGCGGCTTACGCCGATAGAATCACAAATGAATGCTTACTGCCGATGGTGAGGCGGGTGATACCCGACTACGATTTTTCACACAGAACACTATGCCATTACATCGTTTGGGGCTTTTTCCCATCATCTTTGGGGCACATGTGCAGGACGCTGCACGCGAGGCGGGAAACGAGAGAAGAAAAAACAGCCGGGCTCACGCGAGCTGCACAAGCAGCTGCGCAAGCACCGTCATGAGGATGAGAGCAACGGGATAGGCGGTGGAGTAGGCAATCACCGGGTCCTGACTATCTGTCTTGGCGGTAATGGCGCCGAGCGCCGGGGTGGAGGTCTGCGCGCCGCAGCAGCAGCCCAGAATTTCCGGCAGTTCCATGCGCATGACCCTGCTGGCAAAGAAATAGCCCAGCACCAGCGGGATAAAGGTAACCAGCACACCCACAAGCACCATGCTGATGCCCTGGGATGCCAGGGTTACCACCAGCTGCTCACCGCCCTTCACACCGGCACCGGCCAGGAAGAGCATGAGACCCAGATTCATCACCAGAATGCGCGACGGGCGCGGCATGTAGCCGGCAATGGGGCCTACCTTGCCGAAATGTCCCATGATGAGCGCCACCACCAGCGGCCCACCCGCCATGCCCAGCGAGAAGCCATCTCCCCCGCCGAAACTGAACTGAAGCTTGCCCAGCAGAATACCCAGCAGCAGACCACCTGTAAAGGAAAGCATGTCCACCATATTCAGCGCGGTCTCGCGGTGGCCGCACTCCTTCTTGAACACCGCAATGGCATCCGGCGTGCCCACCACATGCACCACATCGTTTCGCTGAATCTGCGTTTCCTCCGTGGGCACAAAAACATTTCCCAGGCGGGAGATACGGGAGATGGTAATGCCGAAATTACCCAGCGTGTCCAGCTGCGCGAGCGACTTATTATCCATGCTGTCTGCCAGCACAATCAGGTCTGCCGATTCATCGCGCAGCAGAGCCAGGCGGTCACCGGAGTCCAGCAGATGCCCCAGCAGGGCGGCATCGTGCTGCAATTTTTCGGGTTCACCAGCCATAAGCACCTCATCGCCCTCGTGCAGAGTATCGGAAGGCTGGAGCGGCTCAAGATGCTCGCCACGGCGCATGCGGGTAATGCGGCACTCCATGTGGTGCAGCAGCTCCACCTCATGCGGGGTCCTGCCATACACTGCCGGGTTCTCCACTTTCACCAGGCGGGACTGAATATGGGCACCTTCGGCCACACTGGCGGCAGTGCTCTCCCGGCCCTCGTTCAAATCCTTCTTCAGCAGGCGGGGAAGCAGCTGAACAAAGAGAATGATGCCCACCACACCCACAGGATAGCTCACACCATAGGCGATATTGAGGACTGATTCATCCAGCCCCTTCAGGTGTGCGGCATCCAGCGCAGCTGCCAGCGCCGGCGTGCTGGTGCAGGCGCCGGCAAAAAGCCCGGCACCCACACTCAAATCAATCCCCAGCAGCAGGCAGCAGCCCCAGGCACAGAGCCAGCCGCTCAGCACAATGACCAGGGCCACCAGAATCAGATTGCGCCCGCGGCTGCGCAGCGAGGAGAAAAAGCGGTTGCCCACCCCCAGGCCAACGGCATACACGAAGAAGGCCGTACCGATTTCCGAGACTCCCTGCGGCACCTGCAACTGGAAATGGCCGGCCAGAAGCGCCGTGAACAACACCCCCGACGCCCCGAGGGACACCCCTTTGATGCTGATATTTCCCAATGCCAGGCCGGTGAACAGAATGGCAAACAAAACGAAGGTCGGATTTTCCAGAATGGTGTTCATCTGATATATCGGGTACGATGTTCGAAGGAAAAAAGAGTATGAAAGAGGGCTGCCCGCTGGGCAGCCCGGTATGAAAAGCTGTTACTTACTGCACACGCTTGCGAAGCGCGAGACGGCGGGTATTCTTGCCCTTGACCGTGCGCTTCTTGAAGCGGGATGAGGTAGAAGCCATGCCACCGCGGGTGGACCAGCGGCTGGTCCGGCGGGCGCGGTAGCGCTGGGTGGGTTTAAGACCATCCACCGGCAGACTGGCCACGGCCTCTCTGGGCACCTGTATGCTGCCCTTGCTGAAATCCTGCTCCGCTTTCAGATAGGTTTCCTGGGTGCAGCTTTCGATAGCCACCGGCATGCCGCGATGCACACGCCCGAAAAGATCCACAATATCATTGCTCTTCATGCGGATGCAGCCATAGGAAGCAGGCTGGCCGATGTAGCGTTCCTCCGGGGTACCATGAATGTAGATACGGCGGCGGTGGGTGGAGCGGTTATCGCTTTCCAGCCCGGCCAGCTGAATCACGCGGGTGACCACCGGGTCACGGCCGTCGGCATCCACATCCACCACCTCACCGGTGGGTCTGCAGCCCTTGAATACCATACCCTGCGGCTGCCCCTCGCCATTTTTCTGGGAAATAGCATGAATACCCAGCGGGGTGCGATTGCTGCCATTGGTATTACCGATGCCGAACTTGGAGGAGCTGATGCTGTAATCCTTGACCTTCTTACCCTCCTTGAACACGGTGAGTTTCTGGTCGCTCAGGGTCACCGCCACGCCATCGCGCACCACGGCTTTCGGCGGAATATCCTCTGCATACAGTTTCTTGCCCGGCCGGAACATGCCACACGAGCTCAGCAGAGTGCCACACCCCGCCAGCAGGCAGAACATCACACCACGGTAAAATCCTTTAGTCATAGAGTGGGAAGAAAACTGTCTTTTTTTCAGAGGAAGCGGAATCAGGCCCTGGCGGCGCGGCGTTTCTGCATGGCGCCATCCACCAGGCGCGCAATGGAGGCAAAACTGGTATAGTAGAATCCCAGGAAGGGGGTCATGAGCACCAGGGTGAGGTAATCACCGTTGCGGAGGTTCAGATACTCCACATAGCCGAAGAAGAGCGCGAAGCAGAGCTCCAGGAAAGGCACCAGGAACGATTTGATGGCCTTGTAGCCCTTGGCGCGTTTCTCGATGGAGAGAGCCCCCTGGTTGGATTCGCCGAACTTGGGCGTGCGCACAAACTCGCTCTGCTGCCCGGCCATGGCCTCCAGCACGGCCTTGGCATTATTCACCGCCATGCCCACGCCCAGTGCCAGCAGCGGAATCATGAGCGGGAACACCATATACCAGCGGCGGGGGCGCACAATGATTTCTGCCGCAATGTAAAACAGGCAGACGGAAATGGTGGCGAAGAAGAAGAGCGTGAAGGTCAGCAGGATCATCTGCCACTGGTCCCAAGCCCATTCGCCCGTGGGAGCTACCATGCCTGTGCACACCGGCATCACCAGGAAGCACAGCAGAATAAGCGCCAGGTAGGAGAAATTGCAGGTCAGGTGGGTTGTGGCCTCCATCTTGGCTTTGAAGGGGGCGCTGGAACGCCAGATATCGAAGAACATCTTGCGGCAGACCTGGATGCAGCCCTTGGTCCAGCGGTGCTGCTGGGCCTTGAAGCCGTCCATATCCACAGGAAGCTCGGCAGGTGTCTCATAATCATTGAGATACACAAAACGCCAACCCTTCATCTGCGCGCGGTAGGAAAGGTCCATATCCTCGGTGATGGTGTCATGCTCCCAGCCACCGGCATCGATAATGGCGCTCTTGCGCCACATACCGGCGGTACCATTGAAGGTGAAGAAACGGCCGGAGCGGTTGCGGCAGGTCTGCTCCAGGGCGAAGTGACCATCCAGGAATATACTCTGCAGGCGGGTGAGCAGGTTATAGTTGCGGTTGATATGAGCCCAGCGGGTCTGCACCACACCAATCTGCGGGTCGGTGAAATAGGGCACGCATACCTTCAGAATATCCGGCTCCGGGCGGAAGTCAGCATCGAGAATGAGCAGGAATTCACCCTTGGCCACGGCATCGGCAGCCTCCAGAGCACCGGCCTTGAAACCGGTGCGGTCCTCGCGGTGCAGGCACACGATATCGAAGCCCTGGGCGCGGTAGAATTCCACCTGCTGCTTGCAGAGGTCATAGGTATCATCCGTGGAGTCATCCAGAATCTGGATTTCGTGCTTATCCTTGGGGTAATCAATAGCTGTTACCTTTTTCAGCAGGCCCTCCACCACGAATTTCTCATTGAACATGGGCAGCTGAATCGTCACCATGGGCCATTCATCCCACTGGGCCTTGGGCTGCGGCACATCCTTCCGGTGTTTGATGTACAGCATGACCATGAGCAGACGGTGAAAACCATAACCCGACATGCCGACCAGCACAAGAAAATAGGCCACAAGCCAGATGATATCAAACCATTGATGAGACGACTCCATAAACTAATTTTTCAGGTGAGACGAGGCGGCCTGAACAGGCCATTTCTGCGTCAGCAATCCAGCAGATACTTGACGCGGAGCAATACTAATGTAAACTGGACATTGAGTCAAGTCTAAAGTAACCGCTCCGCCTTAACGATGAAACCGTCTCTTTCACAACTCCTGCTTGCCGCCGCAATGCTGGGAATCCCCCTGCTGAATGCCCAGGAACTGCCCGAATACAGCGAAGAAGCTGTCGACACCGCATTCGACGGCATTCCGGAGTATGCCGCAGCGGAGGAAAGCACCCGCCGCCCGGGTGAGGTACCCGCGATGTTCCGGGATGATTCCCTGCTGGATGACTCACACTCCAACCAGGAGCTGGGTATCAATATCTACACAGCCCCCTCCATCAGCAAGATTTTTGCCCAGCTGGATAACCTGCCCGCCATTCCGGAGGATTATGTGCTGCGCCGCCGCTCCGAAAGCCTGCCGCTGAACTCCGGCAAAATGGCACTGGAAATGGGCTATCTGCTGGCAGATGGTTTCATCGCAGTGCGCAGCGGCCACATGAATGATATCAAGCCCATTGCGCTGGATCTCTCCCGCTACGGCAAGGCCATGGGTGTGGGCGACCGCATGAACACCTACTCCGCCAGCCTGCTGGAACATGCAGAAAAAGGCCAGCTGGAGGAATTCAAACGCATTCTTGCCTCCACGCAGAACGCGGTGAATGAGGAGCTGACCGCCCTGCGTGACCCGGACCTGGCGCACCTGCTGGCGCTGGGTGGCTGGGTGCGCGCCCTGGAAGCTGCCGCCGCGGCGCTGGAGCAGCGCTTCGATGCCGACCAGGCTACCGCCATTTTCTACGCAGATGCCCCGGCCTATTTCAATGAGATTCTGAGCGGACTGCACCCCCGAACAGCCCGCCGGCTGAAGGTGGACTCCATGCGCACCCTCATGGAGAAGCTTGAGGAATACATGAGCCTGTCCCCCGGCGAAGCCCCTACCCCTGACAAGGTGCGCCGCATCCGCGAAGCCACAGGAGCCATTTCCACCATCGCCGTGGGCGAAGGTTATGAGCACTAAATGCCCCAGCCTCCCGGTCTACGCACCGCTGGAGCTGCGCCTCGTCATGTCCGGGGTGCAGGCGCTGCGGCGCCCCCGCCCGGTGTACCGCACGCTGTTCCGCATCAGCATCTGCAACACCGGGAGCCACGCGGTGCGCCTGCTGGGCCGCAAATGGACCCTGCGCGACCGCAACGGCAACACCCGCATCATAGAAGCTTCCAAGGTATTCAACGATTACCCCACCCTGGCCCCCGGAGCCGTCTTCTCCTGCAGCGGATGCCATGAGTTCGACTCACCGCCCGTGGCCATAGAGCTGCGGCTTTTCGGGAATGACGAACTGGGCGCTCCCTTCATTTCCGAGCCGCTGTATTTCCCCCGCAGCTGTTTTCAGCAGTAATTGACTGCCTGTGCGCTGATACAGCCACGCTGCACCATTGACAGCTCCGGCACTCGGGTGTATCATCGCCCGCGAACATGAACACCTACAAGATTGCAGTCCTGGCGGGCGATGGTATCGGCCCGGAGGTTATGGCTGAGGCACTTCGCGTGCTCGATGCCGTGGAAGAGAAGTTCGGCTTCAAGACGGAGCGCACCGAATGCTTCGTGGGCGGCGCCGGCATCGACAACTGCGGCAAGGCCCTGCCTGCAGAAACCCTGGCTGCCTGTGAGGCGGCAGATGCCATTCTCTTCGGCTCTGTGGGTGGTCCCAAGTGGGATTCCCTGCCCCCGGATGAACGCCCGGAGCGCGGTGCCCTGCTTCCCCTGCGCAAGCATTTCTCCCTGTTCGCCAACCTGCGCCCCGGCATCTGCCTGCCCGAGCTGGTGGGTGCCTCCCCGGTGAAGAACTCCCTCATCCCCGGCGGATTCGATATCCTCTGCGTGCGCGAGCTCACCGGCGGCATGTACTTCGGCGAGCCCAAGTTCTACGGCGAGCGCGACGGCGAAGTTATCGGCCTGGATACCCTCATCTACAAGAAGAGCGAGGTGGAGCGCATCGCCCGCGTGGCTTTCGAAGCCGCCCGCGGCCGCAGCAGGAAGCTCTGCAGCGTGGATAAGGCCAATGTGCTGGCCTCCTCCG
>JAZOTV010000243.1:0-9485 GCA_045657815.1 Akkermansia sp. | reverse complement strand
TTGTCCAGAATCTGCTGCTGCATGCGGGCAGGCAGGCTGTCCCACACCTTGTCAGCGGGCACAGGCGTGTTGATGAGGAATGTGGCGCCCGGGGCTGCGTTCTTCAAGAAGTCGAAGGTGTTGAGCAGGCTGGGCTGGTGCAGAGCAATGAAGTTGGCGCGCGTGATGAGGTAGGTGCTGTGAATCGGGGTGGTGCCGAAACGCAGGTGAGATACCGTGGAGGAACCGGACTTCTTGGAGTCGTACACGAAGTAGCCCTGCACGTACAGGTCGGTGTGCTTGCCGATAATCTTGATGGCGTCCTTGTTGGCACCCACGGTACCGTCGGACCCCAGACCATAGAACATGCAGCGGGTTACGGTGTCGGCCTCGGTGGTGAAGTTGGGGTCATAGGCGATGGAGAGGCCGGTCACGTCATCCTCAATACCCACGGCAAAGCCGGTCATGGGGGTATCCTTCTTCAGCTCGTCGAACACACCCTTCACCATGGCGGGGGTGAATTCCTTGGAGCCCAGACCATAGCGGCCACCCACGATGACGGGCATGGCAAAGGGCAGGGTGCCCTTCACATTGGCATCGGAAAGAGCCTGCACCACGTCCTGCAGCAGGGGTTCGCCCAGGCTGCCGGGTTCCTTGGTGCGGTCGAGCACGGCAATCTTCTTCACGGTCTTCGGCAGGGCGGCAATCACGTCCTCTGCCGGGAAGGGACGGTACAGGCGCACCTTGAGCACGCCGATGTCCTCGCTCAGGGCCTTCACGGTTTCAAGGCAGGCCTCGGCGCCGGAGCCCATGATGACGATGACGCGGGTGGCCTCGGGGCTGCCGATGTATTCCACCAGGTCATAGCAGCGGCCGGTGAGCTCGCCGAACTTCTTCATGGCCTTCTTCACAATGCCGGGCACGGCGTTGTAGAACTTGTTCACGGTTTCGCGGCCCTGGAAGTACACGTCGGGGTTCTGGGCGGTGCCGCGGATGACCGGAGCATCGGGGGTGAGGGCGCGGGCGTGGAAAGCATCCACCAGGTCCTGGTCAATCATGCCGCGCAGCTGCTCATCGGAGATGTCGGCAATCTTGCCCACTTCGTGAGAGGTGCGGAAACCATCAAAGAAGTTGATGAAGGGCACGCGGCTCTCCAGCGTGGCAGAGTGGGCAATGGCGGCCATATCCGGGGCTTCCTGCGTGGAAGCGCCGCAGAGCATGGCGAAACCGGTGGAGCGGGCGCTCATCACGTCGCTGTGGTCACCGAAAATGGAAAGGCCTTGGGCTGCAAGAGCGCGGGCGGCAATGTGGAAGACGCAGGGAGTCAGCTCGCCGGCAATCTTGAACATGTTGGGAATCATGAGCAGCAGACCCTGGGAGGCCGTGAACGTGGTGGCCATGGAGCCGGTCTGCAGCGCGCCGTGCACAGCACCGGCAGCACCTGCCTCAGATTCCATCTCGACGATGCTGGGGACCGTGCCCCAGAGATTCTTGCGATCTACAGCGGTCCATGCCTCTGCCGATTCACCCATCGGGGAGGACGGGGTGATGGGGTAGATAGCGGCCACTTCAGAGCAGCGGTACGCTACGGAGGCCACGGCCTCGTTGGCGTCAATAGTGCTATATGTTGTGTTCATATTATGATTACAATGTTTTCGAAAATGAAGGCGGATGTAGACAATTCACCCATGGTGTGAAATTCTACTTCCACGCGCTCTATACTACACCTGCAAGAGGGGGAATGCAATCAAAAAGGACACCCGGCTTCCGGTTTTTTCGACAGCAGGGCTCAGAACAAGCGCTTTTCCTTGCTGGCCTCGGTGCCTTCCAGGTAGCGCACATGGCGGCTTACCCCGGCGCCGTAGGGCGAGGAAAGGCGGAGATCTTCTACGCTCTCCACCAGTTTGGTGACGGGCCGCATCCTGCTGAACAGCCCCCAGCAGCCCAGCAGCCCGGCAATGATGCCCAGCGGGTAAAGCACCATGTTGATGATGAACGGATTGTTCAGCAGTTCCTGAATTTTATCCTTTGAGGACTTTTTCTTAGGCTTGTCGCTGTTCTTGAAATCAATGGGGATGAGCGGTGTCTTGGTGCCTGCTGTGGCGGTGACCGGGGTGAAGGAATCTGCCAGCGGGGAGATGAGTTCCTTCAGGCTGTGCAGGGCGCGTATGAGCCCTTCGGCGCTGCCATCGCCTGCGGCAGTGCGCACCTTCTGCAGCCATTCGTGGCGCTGTGCCTCCTCCGGCTTTATCTCCTGGTACCCCAGCTGAATGGAAGCAGGATTTCCGGTGGGGTAGCGCATGAGCACGGCATACTCGCAGGGCTGGGCGGTGGCCGTTACCAGAATATCCACCGAAAGTTCGCTGGGAATATCCTGCCCGCCCTTGAAAACCGTTACATAGAGGTGGAATTTGGAGTTGGCGTTGAGGGTGCGCAGCACATGCTCCACATCCTCGCGCTCTGCCGTGGAGAAAAGCCCCTGCGGGTCATTCAGAGAAGAGTTGCGCGGCGGGCGGGTGTAGGACTCGCAATAGCGCCCCAGCACGCGGGTATCACTTTCCTCCGGTTTTTCGAGCGGGCGTGTAGCCACGGCAGGCAGCTTGCGCTGGCGTTGCAGTTCGCGCTGCTCGCGCTTCAGTTGTTTCTGGCGCTCCTGCTCGGCCTTGATTTCCTCCGGCGTGGGTTTGGCGGGGAAAAGCGCAGAGTAGCCGGTGAGCAGTTCGCCGGACATCAGGTGGCGGTAATCTTCTGCCCGCCAGTGCGGCATGCCGTCATCCTGCGCCTCGGCGGTGGGGCAGAGGGCGAAAAGACCCAGCGCAGCAAGCACCCCGCCCAGCTTCTGGCTGCGGCGCAGCTTGCGGTTCACGGAGCGGGTTCTGCGGGCTATGTGGTTTTTGGCTTTGCGCATCACTTTCTTGAGCGCAGAGACCATGGCGCGTTCGCGGAATTCCAGCTGGGCGCTCTTGATACAGGTGTTGATGCCGTCCGGGTCAATGTAGGGGTCCAGCTTGTATCCCCAGGAGAAACAGGCCATTTCCAGCTGTACATCCAGCACCAGAATCAGCATCCACTCATGGCGCACAGGGGGCGGTACGGGACGCAGAAAATTGGTCAGCCGCTCGCGCAGGGCGCCCATGAGCTGGCTGAACCAGCCTGGCTGCGGTTCATCCTGCTGCTGGGGGCGTGTCTCGCCTGGCCGCCGCTCGCGCAGCTCAGATTCTTCAATGGCGCGGAGCTGATCCCGCTTGCCGAAAGAGGGGTGGTGAATGCGGGCGTGGTTCAGAATCCAGTGTGCGTGGGTGCGCAGTTCCTGTGCCTGCCCCACATCGGTGATATAGATGCAGAGCGCCACCGGGCAGATATTGCGCTCCAGCTCCTCCAGCATGTGCATGAGCTCCAGCCGCTCCTGGTGGGTCAGCGCGCCGGCGGCATCCACCACGCGGGTGAACTCCACCTGGCCATCGCCAAAGCGTTCATCGGCCTGGGAAATGTCATAGCCACAGGCCGGGCACTGGTCTTCAGCGCCGGCGTGTATGGTGGCAGAGCATTTCGGGCAGATGGGCATGCGCTTAGTTATAGCGGTTTTTTCTTCGCAGGTGAAGCTAAATTATCGTCACCCTCGTGTTTTTGCAGTACGCCCCCGTACAGAACAGGCCACTACCCCAATAATCAATCGTCAATAGTCAATCCTACAATGTCCAGTCCACCTCAATCTTCTCCGGTTCGCCCTTCTTGTTTTCGTAGATGACGTAGCCGTTCTGCGCGCCGAATTTGTAGACCTCCATGGTCACCTTCACATCGTAGCAGCAGTAGCGGGCTATATCCAGCAGCTTCTGCTCATCGCCGGTTTTCTCGTATTCGGCCCACCATTTGAGGGCATCGGTGCCTTCGGCGGTCTTGGAGTTTCCGCCCAGCGTCACTTTAGCCACAGAATCCAGCTTGAGGCGGTGCCCCAGGCGGGAGGTCAGGTCGGCGCAGATGTCGAGGTTATTGGTCACATCTGCCACGGTCCAGAAGGTGAAGGCCTGGAGCACGCCGTAGTCGAAGTTCACGTGGTTGTAACCTACCACCAGGTCTGCGTTGCGCAGTTCCTCGATGAGTTCTTCCATGCGGTCTTCGGTGTAGATGTGGTAGGCGTTGTCCTTGGTGGAGAAGGTGACGGCTACGGAAACGCCCATTTTGGCGGTTTCGTGCCAGCCGCCTACCTCGGCGGCGGAGCGGCGGGTTTCCAGGTCAAAGTAAACGATGTTTTTCATAACTGGCCTTCGGGCAGGGTGCGCCGCAGCCCTTCATAGAGCATGATGGCAATGGAGGTGGAAAGATTGAGTGAGCGGGCGCGTTCTCCCGGCATGGGGATGCGCAGGGCGGTGTCCGGGTGCGCGTCTATCCAGCGCTCCGGCAGCCCTTTGGATTCCGGGCCGAACACGAAATAGTCGCCATCCTGCAGGGGCAGGGCGCTATCCCAGATGCTGTGTGTGGCCTTGGTGGAAAGGTACCAGAAGCGAGCACCCGGTGCGGCAGCGGCCTCCAGCTCTTCCAGGGAGTCCCAGAGTTGTAAATCAACGTGTTTCCAGTAATCCAGCCCCGTGCGGCGCACATGCTTCTCGTCCAGGCTGAACCCCAGGGGTTTGATGAGGTGCAGCCGCGCATCAGTAGCCACGGCCAGCCGGCCGGCGGCCCCGGTGTTGTGCGGAATCTCCGGGTGGAAGAGGACGATGTGGAACATGCTCGGCGGCTTTACTTGGCTCCTTTTCCGAATAAGACGGCCGGAATAGTGCGGAAGAACAGTTTCACATCCAGCCACAGGCTCCATTCGTCAATGTAGCGCAGGTCCTTGTTGACCATGTTGTCAAAATCACCATTATCGCTGCGGTCTTCAATCTGCCAGTAGCAGGTGAGCCCCGGTTTCACGCTCAGACGGCGGCGGTGCTCAATCTTCGGGAACGCTTCCGTCTCATACACCGGCAGCGGGCGCGGCCCCACAATGCTCATATCACCGGTCAGAATGTTGAGCAGCTGCGGCAGTTCATCGATGGAGGTCTTGCGGATGAAGTGGCCGAACTTGAAGATGCGCGGGTCATTGGTCAGCTTGAAGATGGGGCCGTTCATCTCGTTGCCGTATTTGGCCTTGATTTCCTCCAGCCTGGCTTCGGCATCCACATACATGGAGCGGAACTTCCACATGTGGAACACCTCGCCATACAACCCGGAGCGCCGCTGGCGGAAGAAGATGGGCCCCTTCGGGTCGCTTATCTTGATGCCGATGGCTGCAATCAGCCACACGGGGGAGGAACATACCAGAATGAGGAACGCCACCAGGCGGTCCAGCACGCCCTTGCATGCGCGTGCCCAGGAGAATTCCGGGGTGGTGCTCAGCACCATCATGCGGGTGTCGCCCACCTCGTTCAGCAGCACGCGCAGGTTGGAGGAGAGGCGGTTGCGCATCACCACGTTGATATCAATGCCCTGCACCTCGCACTGCTCTATCAGGGGGTGGAACCGGTAATAGGCGGATAACCCGCCGAAAACGTACAAATCCGTCACGTGAAACATCTCAATGAGCTGCTGGAGCTTTTGCTCACTGCCCTCGGCGGTGTAAAACTTCCCGATCACATTCAGATTCCGGCGCCAGTGGGCCGGCAGGTTCTCCCAGCGCTCGTCCATGGTGGCTTCATCTCCCACCAGTACAACCTGGCGGCGGTATCTGGCTCCCTGGGGGCGCACATGGTTAATGAGCCGCACAATGCTGTAACGCAGGAAAATGACCAGCGGTATGCAGATCAGATTCACCAGCAGAATCTGGCTGTTCTGAATCGGGGTGCTGGCTATGGCGGTGTATAACCCCATGGCGCAGAGATAGTAGACCATGAAGGTCAGCAGCTGCCGCAGCGCTGTGATGCCGCGCTGCATGTTTTGCTTGAAGTAGAACCCCACATGCCGCAGCGTGAGCGGTATGGACATGAGCGCTGCCCCGGCCAGGAAGGGTGAGGCTATGAAAACGTTGAAAAACGCATTGCTCTGCCAGCCGAACAGCGGCGCGACCGCGTTTGTGATAACGGGTGAATAGTATGCAACAAGCCCCGCCAGGGCTAAATCTAACAAAGGATAAAGACTTTGAACGTAAAATCTGCTCTTTCTGGTCATACAGCGCGCTCCATCATTCTATCAGTTTGTGTATGCGGTAGCAAGTAAAAAGTCTGCCGTCTTACAACGAGCCGAGTTCATACGCGCGTGTCCCAAAGTTTGCGAGATTGTTATTTTCGGAGCACGGGACTCTCAGTCCCGTAAATCACGGAGCGTTAAATCGGGGCTGGAGTCCCGTGCTCCGATGAAGTATCATTGGCCCGGGGGCAGCCGCGGCCTGTGAGGGCGTGGCGAAGCCCCAGTCCCCCCCCAAAAAAGTCCGGGTTAGCCAAGGTAAATCAGCAGAACTTTGAACGAAGTGGGCGTGTGGCAGAAAAAAAGGCCCGCCGGGTTGGCGGGCCTTTCGGGAAGCAGGTGTATGCTGATTTTCTTAATCTGCAATGATGTTCAGCTCTGCCACGGCGGCGGAATCGCCACCATCGTGGGAGGATTTGGCCACGAAGCGGATGAACTTGCCATTGGCCGGGGTGAAGAACAGGGCTTCCTGTTTCTCAGCCGTGTTGGCCATGGTGCCGCGGGCCACAGGGGAGCCCCAGTTCTCGCCATCCATGCTGATGTAGACCTCGTAATCCTTCACGCGGGCTTCCTTGAGCTTGGCGCTCTGGAACACCACGCCCTTCACCCTGCGCTCGCCGCCCATATCCAGGCGGATTTCGTGCGGGTAGCTGGCAAGAGTCACGCCCTTGAGCGTGTGCCAGTAGGTGTCGGGGTTGCCGTCGAGCACGTTGCGTGCGGGGCCGCCCTCGGGCAGGTCAGAGCTCACGTAGGCCACGGAGAAGAAGGCATGCGGCGGGTATTCGCCCAGCACACGGGAGACGATGGGCTGTACCTCGGCCAGGGCGGCGTAGGGGTCGCTGCCGGTCAGGGGCTTCACAAACACCATCTTGATGTACTTCGTGGCAATGGGTTCCTTGAGCATGGTGCGCTGCTCGCTGTCCTCGTCCACCATGTTCACGGTGCAGTCGGGCTTGCTGTGCCAGCTGTGGCCATCGGTGGAGAAGTAGATATCAATCTGCCCGGCGCGGGAGGAGGAGCGGCCCTGGCGGGGGGTGAGTGCCAGACCACGCAGCTCGGAGAGGGCGCCGAGGTCGATGATTACCTCATGGGGATACGGGGGCACGGGAGCCTCACGCCACTCGGAATGCCAGAAGGTATCGCGGCGGCCGTCGATGAGGTTCCAGGGGGAGTGGCTGCTGCCGGCGTAGCTGGAGCAGTGGGTGATGCGCATCACGTTATCCGGTTTCCACTCCGGCAGGCTCTGGTACACGCTCACGCTCTTCATGCATCCTTCGCTGCTGGCGCTGGCGCGCACAATGCCGTCCTCGCGCTGCAGGAAGGGCTCTGTGTAGTCCATCTTGGAGCCATCGGGCAGGGTCACCACAATCTTCGCATCGCGGGAGCCGCAGGTGGCGTGCACATAGCCCACGCTATCGCGGGAGAGGGTTACAGCCCCCGTGAGCGGCAGCATGGTGCGGCCGATATCGGCAGGGTTCTGCCCCTGCAGCACAGGGCGCAGGGAGAACACAAAGGTGGTGGGGCCGGAAAGCGGGATATCGCGGTCCATGGGCAGCGGGCCGCAGGCGGCACCACCCAGACCCAGTGTGAAGGCATCCACGCTCACCACGGTGGCACCGGCGCGCTTCACTTCCTCGGGGTGTGCGGCCTCGAAGATATCGCGGGCGGTGTAGGGCAGGGCGGAGAAGTTGAAGTTCTCGTGCGGTTCAGCGGCGATGACGAGGCCGATGCCGCGGTTGTCGGTAATGGCCACCCAGTTGGTATCCATGCGGTTACCCATTTCCATGGGGAAGGGGTAGCGCTCCACCATTTTCTCCACGGTGGTGTTCCAGATGCCGATGTGGGAGCCGGCCTTGCGGTCGGTGTAGTTCTCACCGGGGCCGCGGCCATACCAGCGCACATTGGAGAAGCGCTCGGGCAGCATGAGGGTATAGCCCAGCTTGGGCAGCACCACCTTATTCATGCTGGGGATGATGCCGGCCTGCACGCTCACGTAGCCGTTCGGCAGAATGGTGTACACCAGCTGGGTGGTGAACTTGAAGTCCTTCTCCGTCATCGGGCCAAGGTCCTTCACTTTGTAGGTGCCCTGGTCATATTCACCGCTGTTGAGGTTTTCCTTGCGGGTGCCCTGGCTGGTCACATCGCAGGAGATGCGCACCACGCCGTGCTCCAGGCGCTCCACCAGCAGCGGGGTTGCACTGTGGGTCAGGTTGCCCAGGCCATTGTTCAGCCACTGGTTCATGGCCCACTTATCATTGGCCACCGGTGCGCGGAATGCATTCAGGTGCACCGTGGGCTTCTCGCCCAGCAGCTGCTGGCCGTTCACAATGTAGTTCTTGATGCCACCGGTCACCTTATCCACGCTCAGCGTGAAGTTCGGCCCGATGACGAGCATCTGACCGCTCTGGTTGCGGACATCAATCTTGCCTTCGCTGAGCTGCATGAGGTTCTGGCGGGCATCATACCCCGTCATGCTTTCCGGCAGCTCCAGCTGCTCTGTGGCAATCACGTAGCCCTTGTCGGCCCAGTCGGTCTTCTGCTTGAGGCAGAGGTTGACTGTAAGGTAATAGCGGCGGTCCTTGCGCAGGGAGAGCAGCATCTCTGCCGGCAGCGGCAGTGTTACCTCCTGTGTGGCAAGCGGTGCTGCGGCGGGGGCAAAGCTCCCCTGTGCCACCACCTTGTCACCCTCTTCTGCCAGGGTCCAGGTGCCATCATACTCAGCCAGGTCGGTGAAGAGGTGCTTGTTGCGGATGCTGATGCTCAGCCCCGTATCGCTTACAGAGCCCAGCGCGAAACCGGCATTCTGCTGTACCTTGCGGATTTCATCATACAGCGGGGTTACGGTGCGGTCGCTGTAAATCACGCCCTTGATGCAGAAGATACCATCGTGCGGGTATTCGCCGTGGTCGCCGCCGTAGGCCTGGCGGGTCACCTTCTGCCCGTTCGGCAGGGTCACCACCTGGTCATAGCTCTGGTGAATCCACTCCCAGATACCCCCGCCGATGATGGAGTCGCTGCTGTCGATAGCTTCCCAGTAATCGGCCAGGTTGCCCATGGAGTTGCAGAGAATGTGGGCATACTCGGAGATATACCAGGGCTTCTGCAGCTTGGTGCCGGCAATGTTGCGGGTCCAGTTCACGCTGGGGTACTGGTTGGAGCACAGGTCTGCCAGCTCGTTGTTGCGCTCATACTGCGTGAGGCGGGAAGTATCGCGGCTCTTAATCCAGTCGCGCACAGCGGCAAAGTTGTCGCCGGGGCCGGCTTCGTTGCCGTAGGACCAGATCACCACGCAGGGGTGGTTCTTGCTCTGCTCCACCATGTTCTTGTTGCGCCACACGTGCTGGGCC
>JAZOTV010000242.1:0-3522 GCA_045657815.1 Akkermansia sp. | reverse complement strand
GGCCGGCTTCGTTGCCGTAGGACCAGATCACCACGCAGGGGTGGTTCTTGCTCTGCTCCACCATGTTCTTGTTGCGCCACACGTGCTGGGCCTTCCATTCCTCCGGGTGAGAGAGGGAAAGCTCGCCATAGTAGTAGCCGTGGGATTCGATGTTGGCCTCATCGCACACGTAGATGCCGAGTTCATCGCACATCTCGTAGAAGCGGTCTACCTGCGGGTAGTGAGAGTTGCGGATGTGGTTGATATTGCCGCGCTTCATGATGAGAAGCTCCTCCAGGCACTCCTCCTCGGTCACGGTGTGGCCATTGGCGTGCTGGCTTTCGTGGCGGTTCACGCCCTTGAGCTTCACCGGCATGCCGTTCACCAGGAATCGGCCATCCACCAGCTGCACATCGCGGAAACCAATCTTGCGGGAAAGCGTCTCGGTAATCTCGCCCTGCTCATTCTTCAGCGTAAGCAGCAGGCGGTACAGGTTCGGCTTTTCGGCGCCCCACAGGGCGGGGCGGGCCACCTGGGCCTTCAGCGTGGTCTGCACCTCGGCGCCGGCGGCAATGCGCAGCGGGAAACTGCTCATGGTGGCCACCGTGTTGCCGGCGGCGTCAATCAGCTCACCCTGCACCGTGGTGGTGCCGGCGGCCTGGCTGCGGTTGTCCACGTTCACCTCGATGCTCAGGTTGCTCAGGCTGTAATTCTTCTTACCGGGAGCCCCCTCGAAATCCGTGTGCACAAAGAAATCGCGAATCTGCACCTTGGGCGTGGTGTACATGTATACATCGCGGAAGATACCGGAGAGGCGCCACATATCCTGGCATTCCAGGTAGGAACCATCGCTGAAGCGGTACACCTCTGCCGCCACCACGTTGGTGCCCGGCTTCACATACTTGGTGATATCGAACACAGCAGCCGTGCGGCTGTCCTTGGAGAAACCAACCTTGTGGCCGTTCACCCACAGGTAGAAGAAGGAATCCACACCATCAAAGCGGATGAACACCTCGCGGCCATTCCAATCTGCCGGCAGCTCCACATTGCGGCGGTAGCTGCCCACGGCATTCGGCTCCGTCTGCGGGCAGGTAAAGCGCTCCTCGTCCTTGTTGCGGGGCTTGGTCATCACGCGCGGCCAGTCGCGCACGAACGTATAGCGCTGGTTGCTGTAGATGGGGGTGCCATAGCCGCGCATCTGCCAGTTGCTGGGTACATCAATCTCTGCCCAGCTGCTCACATCTGTTTCAGGCTTGTAGAAATCCAGCGGGCGCTGCTCCGGGCTGGGAACCCAGTGGAATTTCCAGTTACCATTGAGGGAGAGCACCAGGGAAGAATCCCGGCGGTGGCCCTTCAATGCCTCGTCACGATTAGCGAACGGCACATAGAATGCGCGAGCCTCCTCGCGCCCCTGAGAAAGATTCTGCGGGTTTTCCCAGTCAGGATGCGGTTCATACGCACCCTGCCCCAAAGCGATTGCTCCGGTCATAGCTATTACTGCCGTCATGCTTTTAAGCAGGTTCATATAGAAAGTATACTACCGAAACCCTCTTTGTCTTTCAAGCAAAAAGAAAGTCTGCTATCACGTGGATTGACTATTGACTATTGACTATTGACTATTGACGATTTGAAAGTTAGCGGCTTACGCCGATAGAACCACGAATGAATACTTACTGCCGATGGTGAGGCTGCTTCAGCAGCGGAACCACTCGTTAGTAGTTAATATAGAGGCATTGAAACCCGTGATAACGGGTGACAGCCTGCCACGGCGTCTTGTCTCGGCGTAGGCGAAGCCGAAGACGGAAGGTTTACCGGAGACGGAAGGGCGCGAGCCCGGAGACGGGAAAGCGTGGTTTATTGATATGCCGCTTGCTTCCGTCTCTGCTCTCATTTCAGAATTCCGGCTTTTCTCTCAGCCAGGATTCAAAGCTGCGGAGCGCCTCTCCGCGGTGGGAGATGCGGTTTTTCTCCTCGGCAGAAATTTCGGCCATGGTGCAATCATAACCGGCAGGAATGAAAAGCGGGTCATAGCCGAAACCACCCGTGCCGCTCGGGGAGAGCGTAATCTGCCCCTCCACCGTGCCGGTGAAACAGGCGAGCTCCTTGCCGCCGCGCGCCACTGAGATAGCGCACACATAGCGGGCAGTGAATGGCCTGGCATCTGCCGGCAGGGCGGCCAGCTCGGCCAGCATCTTCCGGTTGTTTGCCTCATCATCACCATGCGTGCCGGCATAGCGGGCAGAATACACGCCGGGCATGCCGCCCAGGGCATCTACGCAGATGCCGCTGTCATCCGAAACCACCAGCCCCGGGAACACCGCCGAAATGCTCTCTGCCTTGATAGCTGCGTTAGCGGCAAAAGTAGTGCCGGTTTCCTCTGGGTCCGGGGCATCAGGAAAATCGGCCAGAGTCTTCAGTTCGAACTCCGGGGGCAGAATGCGGGCAAACTCGCGGGCTTTGTGGGTGTTGCGGGTGGCAATGAGCAGAGGAATGCGGCGGGTCATAAACAATACTGGCGGGTGGTGGTGGGTGAATCAGTGAATAATAGAATCTTTCTTGTGGAACACGCGGGTGAAGAACAGGAAAATAACCGCATAGGAGAGCAGCGCGCAGAACACATCGGCCACCACCTGGGAATACCAGATACCCTCGCCGCCCCACAGGCGCGGCAGCAGCAGCAGGCACGGAAGCAGAACCAGGAACTGGCGCATCACATTCAGGAACACGCTCATAATCGGCCGCCCGATGCTCTGGAAGAAATTGCCAATGATAATCTGCGTGCCCACCAGGGGGAACGCCAGGCCCATGATGCGCAGGCCATGCGTGGCAATGCTGATAAGCTGTGTGGAGTTCTCATCCGTCTCCTTCACAAAAATGCGCACAATGTATTCCGGCAGCAGCTGAATACCCACCCAGCAGCAGAGCGTGAGAATGAACGCTGAACACACCGCATAGCGGAACACACTGCGCACCCGGCTGTAATAGCCAATCCCCAGGTTATACCCCGCAATCGGCTGCATACCCTGCGTAATGCCTGCCACAATCATCACAAAGAAGAAAATCACACGGTTCACCACACCATAGGCACCCACACCCATCTGGCCATCATAATGCAGGAAAAGCTTATTGAACACCAGCACCACCACACAACCCACGATATTCAGCAAGCAGGGCGGCAGGCCAATCGTGCAGATACGCCGCGTCAAAGGCCAGTTCAGCGCATAAATTCCCTTGCAGAAGCGCAGTACGCTCTTCCGATGGCAGAAGTGGTACAGCACCCACGCCAGACCCACCGTCTGCGCCGCAGCCGTTGCAAGACCAGCACCCGCAATCCCCCAGCCAAAGCTGTAAATAAAAAGCGGAGCTATCGCCACATTCACCACCATGGATATCAGCAGGCTTATCATGGCCTTCTTCGGGTAAC
This sequence comes from Akkermansia sp., assembly GCA_045657815.1. Taxonomy (GTDB): domain Bacteria; phylum Verrucomicrobiota; class Verrucomicrobiia; order Verrucomicrobiales; family Akkermansiaceae; genus Akkermansia. The sequence goes on along the minus strand of JAZOTV010000242.1, from coordinate 119 downwards.
CGCTTGCGCGCATCAGGTGGTTCAGGCCCAAGAATACGGAGTTGAACGGGAACTACAGCATCAGCACTGTCAGATATTGCACGGAAGGAGTCAGCGTATTCTCATCCGCACCGAACGCG
>JAZOTV010000241.1:0-3796 GCA_045657815.1 Akkermansia sp. | reverse complement strand
TCTCATCGTGGGCAATAACCAGGAGCCTCTGAGTCTGGATCCCCACAAAGCTACCGCTGTGGCAGATGGCAAGATCATTTCCACCCTGCTGGAAGGGCTGGTGCGCCCGGATGCGCGGGATGAAACCATTATCCACCCTGGCATGGCTGAGCGGTGGGAGCATGATGACGATGCTTCTGAGTGGACATTCTATCTGCGCGATGCTCAGTGGAGCGACGGCACGCCGGTAACAGCGCATGATTTCGAGTATGCGTATAAGCGCTTGCTGCACCCGCAGTTCGGCGGTAAATATGCCGAGATGCTCTATCCGATTTCGGGGGCGGAGGAGTTCAACAAGGGAGAGATAGACTGGGAGATGGTAGGCGTGCATGCGCTCGATTCCCGCACGCTGCACCTGCGGCTTTCCGGGCCGACTCCGCATCTTCTGCACCTGCTGCTGCATTTCACCTGGTACCCGGTTCCGGCGCATGCGGTAGAGGCGCACGGCGGCATGCTCGACCGGCGCAGCCTGTGGAGCCGCGTGGGCAACTGGGTGGGCAATGGTGCCTATGTGCTGGAATCACATCACTTCAATGACTATCTGTTTGTGGCAGCTAATCCACGCTACTGGCGTGCCGCCGGGGTGAAGAACCGGGGCATCCGTTTCCTGCCCATCGTGAACGGCTACACGGAAACCCGCATGTTCCGCGATGGTAAGCTGCATATTACCAACAATGTGCCGCCGGAGCTGCTGGCCAGTACCCGCCGCCTGGGCAGTGTCTACTGCCAGGACCCCTACTATTGCACGATTTTCTACCGCCTGAACACCACCCGGAAACCGCTGGATGATGTGCGTGTGCGCCGGGCTCTGTCTCTGGCGGTGGATCGTCAGTCGCTGGTGAATGATGTGGTGCGCGGGGCGGGGCGTGTGGCCTCCTGCTTCACACCGCCCGGTGCTGGTTATGATAATTCCTTCACCTATGCTTCCCGTCCGCAGCAGGTGGAGCTGGCCCGCCAGTTGCTGGCCGAGGCTGGTTATCCCGGTGGCAAGGGCTTCCCCACACTGGAAATCATGACCACCAGTCGCGATGTGCAGCGCGTCATGGCTGAGACGATTCAGGCCATGTGGCTGGAGGCACTGGGCATTCATGTGGAGATTCGCGCCTGCGAGTGGACGGCCTACAAGGCGGCCCAGCAGAATGGCGAGTACGATATTTCCTCCTCTTCCTGGAGCGGCGATTTTCTGGACCCCGCCACCTTCGTGGAGCTCTGGCGCAGCGGCGGTGGCAACAACTGCACAGGCTGGGGAGATGCACGCTTCGACCAGTCATTGTCCGCTGCCCGGGACTCCGGTGATGCCGGTGCTCGCCGTGCTCATCTCCTTCGCGCCGAAAGCATCATGCTGGAGGCTCAGCCCGTTATCCCGCTGTACTGGAGCGAGCGCACCTACCTCAAAGCCCCCGGTGTGCAGGGCTGGTACCCGCTCCTGCTCGATAATCACCCCCTGGATGCCGTGCAAGTAACACCATGAGCAAGCTTCTCTTCAAGCGACTGGGGCAGGGTGCCCTGGTTATTTTCGTGCTGCAGACCATCACCTTCTTTCTGGTGCGTCTGCTGCCCGGCAATCCTTTCCTGGGCGAGCGCAAACTGCCGGAGCATATCATGGCGCAGCTCAATTCCCTGTATGGTCTTGATGAAAGCGCTCTGGTGCAGTACTGGAACTACTGGAAAGGCATCCTCACTGAGGGCGATTTCGGCCCTTCGCTGGTGCGCGAGGGTGTGCAGGTGGCTGATATCATCGCCCAGGCTTTTCGGGTATCCCTCTGGCTGGGTGTACTGGGCATGGGTATTGCCATCGTGCTGGGGATTCCCGCCGGCATGCTGGCGGCCTACTGGCGCAACCGCTGGCCGGATGCCCTCTTCATGCTGCTGGCCATGGCGGGTATCTGCATTCCGGCTTTTGTGATTGCTCCGCTCTTCGGCCTCACCCTCGGGCTGCATGTGCCGGGGCTCAGCGTTGCCGGGTGGGATGACCCGCTCTGTGCTGTGCTGCCAGCGCTGACGCTGGGGCTTATCAATGCGGCCTACATTGCCCGCCTGACCCGTGGCGGCATGGTGGAGGTGCTTTCGGCAGATTTCATCCGCACGGCGCGGGCCAAGGGGGTGCGGGCAGGGCGCCTGTTGTTTGTGCATGCCCTGCGCAGTGGTCTGCTGCCCGCGGTTTCGTATCTGGGACCCGCCTTTGCCGCACTCATTACCGGTTCCTTTGTGGTGGAAACCTGTTTCCAGGTGCCCGGCATGGGCCTGCACTTCGTGAATGCTACCACCGACCGCGATTATTTCCTCATCCAAGGCCTCGTTTTCTGCTACGGTGTGCTTATTGTCATTGCCAACCTTATGGTGGACCTTGTGCTGGTCGCCCTCAACCCCCGCCTGCGCTCGCAGGGTGCTGCATAAAGATGAAAAAACACTACGAACAAGGAAATTCGCTCTGGAAGGATGCTCGCCGTCGCCTCTGCCGCAACCGCGCGGCCATGGCTGCCCTCATTTTCCTGGTTTTCATGGCGCTGGCCTGCTTTGTGCTGCCTCTTTTTCCCTGTATTGCTAATCCGAATGCCACCAATCTGGCAGATATCGCGGCAGATTGCAGCTGGGAGCATCCTTTCGGCACCGATCAGCTCGGGCGTGACCTCCTGGCCCGCGTGCTGTACGGTGGCCGCATTTCGCTGCTGGTCGGTGTGGTGGCCACAGTGGTTTCCTTCATCATCGGTCTGAGCTACGGGCTTATTTCCGGCTATATCGGCGGCCGGACGGATGCACTCATGATGCGCACGGTGGATGTGCTCTTTGCGCTGCCCTTCATTGTGCTGGTCATTGTGTTCTCCCTGAGCATCGAGCAGCCCAGCCGCGAGCTCACCACCTGGGTGGTGGAGACAACCGGCTGGAGCCGGGAGAGCGTGGCCCCCATCCTCGGTCTGGTGCCGCTCTTCATTGCCATCGGCGCGCTCGGCTGGCTTACGCTGGCCCGTATCGTCCGCACCCAGACGCTCGAAATCAAGTCGCAGGAGTATGTGCTGGCCGCCCGTTCCCTGGGGCTGGGTCACCTGCGCATCCTGTTCTGCCACATTGCGCCCAACCTGCTGGGCACCGTGGTGGTGTACACCACGCTGGCCGTTCCGGGCATCATGCTCACGGAAAGCACGCTCTCCTTCATCGGCCTCGGGGTGCGCGCCCCCAATTCATCCTGGGGAACCCTTATCAAGGAAGGCGCAGACCGCATGGAAGCCACCCCGGAGCTCCTCTTCTTCCCCGCGCTCTGTTTCTGCCTTACCCTCCTTGCCCTCAACTTCCTTGGCGACGGCCTCCGCGATGCCCTCGACCCCAAGGCGGCGAAGGATTAATCCCATCAGCCGGGCATCCATAAAAACTCCTCAGTCCCGATTCGGGCTCTTCTGAAAGCTCCGATAAATTGCACTTTCGTGCTTTTCGAGATTCCCCTAATGGGGCGGTCCGGTGGATTTTTTTTGGTGCTGAAAGCTGAAAAGCGCAGGGACTTAGTGTGTTGTGGGGCTTGTGCGGCCGGGTGTGAAAAAGATAAGAAGAAAAATTATTAAGAAACTGAATTTTCTCTGTAGAATTTGAAAAACGGCTCCGTTCCTTAAAGCGAGAGGCGGTACGTTCTGCGCCGTCCCCTGCTGAAATCTAACAATAGAATACACATTACAATGAAGAAATCCCTGCTGATTGCTCTGTTCGCCGTTCTGCCCGTGGTGGCTCAGGATGCCCCCCAGAAGGCCGAGTGCGCCCCCCAGAAGCC
>JAZOTV010000240.1:0-5319 GCA_045657815.1 Akkermansia sp. | reverse complement strand
TACTCAGTGCAACGGGATTTGAAACCATCACCCCACGCTGCCGTTGCGAAGGAAAGCCCACACCAAGATTGAACACCTTCTCCGCAACGCTCAGAATACCTGATTTTCTCCACCATGTTTTCTTTCTTCAATAAAAACAAGCGTCTGCTGAAACAGGCAGAAAAGGGCAATACCCGAGCTGTACTCCGGCTGCTGAACAGAGGCGCCGATGTCAACGCTACCGATGAGGATGGTTTCTCACCCCTGATTGAGGCTCTGCGCTGGCAGCACCAGGACACAGCCGAGGAGCTCATATCAGCCGGGGCAGATGTGAACCACCACGACACCCTGCATGGAGAGACGCCGCTCACCATTGCCGGCTGGAATGGTCTGACCAGAGCAACACAGTTACTGCTGGCCGCTGGGGCGGAAGTGAATGCGACCGACAAATACGGCACAACCGCACTGATTTCAGCAGCACGGTGCGGCCACACCGAGGTCGTGCGGTTGCTGCTGACCGCCGGGGCTGATATCCACGCCCGCTGTCAGGATGGCAATGCATTGAGCGTAGCCCTTTCTCTGCACCACCAGGAAACAGCAGAGGTGCTGAAGGCCGCAGGGGCCACCCTGAACCTGATGGAAGCCGCTTACTGCGGGCAGAGTGACCTTGTGCGCCGGCATCTGGCCGAGGGTGCCGACCCGGATGAAGGAGCAGCCATCGTGAGGGCGGCTTTCGGGGGACACACCGAAATTGTCCGCTTACTGGTGGAAGCCGGGGCGGACATGGATGCCCAGGACACCCTGGAACAGATGACTGCCCTGCACCACGCAGCCCGCTGGGGGCACACCGAAATGGTAGAGCTGCTGCTGAAAGCCGGAGCTCGCGCCGATATCCGGGACAAAGACCGTTTCAACGCCCTCGATATCGCCGTGTGGAGCGGCCGGGCAGAGGTGGTTCGCCTGCTGCTCGCGCATCGTCAGCCGGACGTGAATGTTCGCATTGGCGGCATCTGCCTGTTGCATTGGGCCGCATCTAGCGGCGACACCGAGATTGTGCGGATGCTGCTCCAGGCCGGTGCCGATGTGCATGCCAGAACGCTCATTTTCCATGAAACCGCGCTCAAGCTGGCGCTCAAAGGCCACCACAGCGAAACCGCCGAACTCCTCCGCTCCGCCGGCGCTAGTGAGTAAGAACGACATACCGGAATTTGGCGGGGTGCATATCTGTCGGAGCACGGGACTCTAGTCCCGAAAATATTAGCATTTTGGGGGACTAAAGTCCCCCGCTCCGAATAAAATCTGCGGCTCGACAATTTCCAATTTATCGCTCTGCAACAAAAAACCCCGCTGGTTGGCGGGGCTTTTTGTTGAGGGCTTAGCTTACATCTGCGGGGCGGCGGGAGCCGGCGCAGGTGCGGGGGCGGGCTGGGGAGCCACAGCCTTGCGGATGTTGTTCAGAGCATCGAAGAGCGGGCTCACGGCATCGCTGCCCACGAGGATGTGCGGGAACTTGATCTTATCCAGATTGCGGATGGTCTCCACGCGGATGATATTCTCGCCGATAGCCTCGTTGAGCGCCTTCTTACCGGCAGCCTCCAGAATCATACCTTCGGATTCAGCCTTCTTCATGGCCACGATGGCGGCGGCCTCCTGCTGCTTGGCGTAGAGCTTGGCATCGGCCTCAGCCTTGGCGCGGAGCAGCTCACCCTGGGCCTCCTGGTTCACGCGGTTGGCCTTGGCGCGGCCTTCGGCCTCGGCAATTTCCTCGGAACGCTTGGCGATTTCGAGCATGATGGCCTGGCGCTCATATTCCTGCGTGGCCTCCACCTTCTTGGTGATACCGGCAGTCACACTCTCAGGCGGCAGGGTGGAGCCGATGGTCACGGATTCCACAATAAAGGGAGTTCCCTCCAGCTGCTTGCGCAGGCTGCTTTCCACCATCTTGGTAATCTCGGGAATACGGGCGGGAGCCTCCAGACCGCGGAACTGGGCAATGGCCGTGCGCACCGCTGTGCGGAAGGGCTGGCAGATGAAGGAATTATAGGCATCGCGGGCAATTTCGTCCGGATTATTCGGCACTTCGGCAATGGCGCCGTAGTTCTCCACGAATTCCTTGACCTTGTTGGCATCGATACGGTACACAAGGTAGGCCTCAGCCTTCATCTTGAGCTGATCGGCAGCGCGGATGTCATCGAAGGTTTCGGTCATGGTGTACGGCGTCACGCAAATCGGAATGGACTTCTGGCGCCACACGTATCCGGTACCACCCGGGCCCTTGATAACGCTGCGGAACTCCTTGATGCCGAAAATCGGATTTGTGTACACGTAGGCAGCGTAACCGCCATCCACCTTCTCATTGGAGCAGTTCATGGCGACCAGCAGACCGGCACCACCGATGATGAAAAGAGCCCCGGCGCCAATGGTAGACCACAGCCCGGCTTTCTGAGTAGTTGTATAGACTTTGGACATGGCACCTGTTGTATCACAACCAACAGGCAGAGTCAAGCACGCGTGGCGACAACCACGCATCACACCGCCCTTCTGTGCAGCGCAAGCTGCACTTTCATGCGCCCGAAGGGCGAATTTCGTACACTGGCGCAGCCAGTGTAATTCATGTGGGGCGTCAGCACCACTTTCATACGCCCGAAGGGCGTAATTCATTGAGCGAAGCGACTTGTTACCGCTGCATGAGCAGCGGTACTACCGATGGCTCACTCATAATTGATGCCGCAGGCATTGGGAAATTTTCTTCCCGATGATAACAAATTCAAGAGCCGTTGCTGTATTGGGTGTACCGCAGCTTCCGCTGCGGTAATCAGTCGCTTCGCTCAATGAATTACGCGCTTCGCGCGTATGAAATCCGCCCTGGCGGGCGGATGAAAGCGGGGCTGGCGCCCCGCATGAAATACGCTGGCGTTGCCAGCGTGCGAAATCCCTGAGCTGCGCTCAGGGATTTACAAGTTATTGATGATGCTCATCGTGATACACTACATCCACCAGAGAGCGGTAGGAAGGCAGCTGCCAGTTCATATACACCGCAGTCATGCGCACAATGAACACCACTGCCGTGCCCAGGATGTAGGAAAGCTCATACGGGCAGTTGAAATACTGCATCACCACAAAGAGAAGACTGCCGGAGAATGCTGCCGAGGCGTACACTTCCTTGGAACGGAACACGTAAGGCACATTACCGGTTAGCACATCGCGCAGGGCGCCGCCGGCCACGCCGGTGCACACACCCATGCAGATGCACACAATGCCGGAGCAGCCCAGATAATACGCTTTGGCCGCCCCCAGCAGGGTAAAGAAGGCCATGGCAAAGGCGTCAGCAATGCGGATGGTACCCACCGGCGGATTCCAGAAGCGGGTCACGTAGAACATGATCAGCGAGGTGATGAGCGCTATGTACAGGAACTGCACATCATGCCCTACCACCCAGTAAATCGTAACCGGCATGCCATTCTGGGTCATCATGCCGGAGAGCAGGATATCACGCACTGTACCGCCGCCCAGCGAGGCAATGGTGCCACACACCAGTACGCCCACGATATCCATACGCACGCGACTGGAGGCTGTGGCGCCGGCGATAGCGCCCACCACTGTGGCGAAAACACAGCAGATGTAGTAGAGGGGGTGTTCCCCGAAATCCTGCACCGCCTGCAGGCTGTCCAAATCACACGTCTCCACCATAGAACAATACTACTTGAGAGCCTTGGAAAGCAGCCAGAAGATAAACAGCAGCAGCAGAACCGGCCAGAATATCTTAATCGCCCCAATGGCAATGAAGATGAACAGAACCAGCCCCAGCAGCATAATACATGCCGGAACCAGCAATCCGCTGCGCTTCAGCACGGTGAAAAGCCCGGGGTTGCGTTCTTCTTCCTCCTCCTCGGCGAGGTTGACGGTGTGCAGCGGGCGCCAGGTGTTGTTATCAGCCCGGCGCACCCAGGTTTCATTGGTAATCTCACCGCTGGCACGCAGGCGCACCAGGTCGGCCCCGGTGACAGGGCCCACCTTCTCCGTGCCGGTGTCATAATAGAACTTACGTGCCATAGTGATGAAATCTTATGCGTGAATCGCGCGACCATCAGCAGCCAGCACAGCCTCATGAATCGCCTCCGACAGCGTGGGGTGCGCGTAAATCATGGAGTTCAAATCAGCATCAGTCAGCTCGCTGTTCAGCGCCAGCTCGGGTGCCGTGAGCAGTTCGGTGGCGTTGTCGCCCACGATGTGGGCACCCAGCAGCTCGCCGTTCTCCTTGCCGAACAGCAGCTTCACAAAACCCTCAGTATCGCCGCCGGCTACTGCGCGACCAATGGCCTGGAAGGGGAACTTGCCCCCTTTGTACTCCACCCCGGCTTCCTTCAGTTCGCGCTCGCGCTTGCCCACGCTGGCCACCTGCGGGTGGCAGTAGGTGCAGCCCGGCACGTTGGTGGCCTGCTTCGGGGTGTGACCTTCCACATACATGCCCTCCACGGCCTGCTCTGCCTCGTAGCTGGCGGTGTGGGCCAGCATGATACCGCCGATGCAGTCGCCCACGGCGTACACGCCCTTGATACTGGTCTCGTAGCGCTCATTCACCTTGATGAAGCCGCGCTCGGTCAGCTCCAGACCAGCAGCATCGGGCACCACGGGCACCACGCCGATGGCCACCAGGCACACATCGGCCGTGATTTCCTGCACCTTGCCGTTTTTGGCAGTAATGGTAGCCGTCACGCTGTCGCCGTTGTCCTGGAGAGCATCCACCTTGGCGCCGGCCATGCAGGTGATACCCTGCTTCTTGAACGAGCGCTCCATCGCAGTGCACACATCGTTGTCCTCATTGGGCAGAATACGCGGCAGTGCCTCCACCAGCGTCACCTTCGTGCCAAAGCAGTGGTACACATAGGACAGCTCGGTACCGATAGCACCGGAGCCAATCACTATCATGCTCTCGGGGCGCTTGGGCATCACCAGGGCATCCCTGCTGCCGATAATGGTCTTGCCATTGAAGGGGAATGCAGGCACCTCGCGGGTGCGAGCACCGGTAGCAATGAGGATATTAGCACCCTCCAGCGTGCTTACCTCGCCATCCGCGCCTACCACCTCCACAAGGCCGGGCTCCATGATGCGAGCCGTACCGAATACCTGGTCAATCTTATTCTTTTTGAAAAGGAAGGCAATGCCATTGGAAAGACGCTCCGACACCGCACGGCTGCGGGCAATCACCGCCGGCCAGTCCACGCTCATCTCGCCGCAGGAAATACCGTACTCCGCAGCATGCTTCGCCATCGTGTTATACACCTCGGCATTCTTCAGCAAAGCTTTCGTGGGTATGCAACCCCAGTTCAGGCAGGTGCC
>JAZOTV010000239.1:0-4227 GCA_045657815.1 Akkermansia sp. | reverse complement strand
TGAACGCATACTCGAAGACCCCATTGCCGAGGCCATTCTGCGCGGTGAATTGGTGGAAGGTTGCATGAGCCGCGCTGTGCGCAGCGAGAACGGCGCGGATATAGCCTTCCAGGACGATAAACCAGCAGAGCCGAAGAAACGAACATCTCGCAAGCGCAAGAGCTGAAACGAAAAGAAGCAGGTTTTCAAATAACCTGCTTCTTTTTTTAACATCTGGAATCCCGGGGCGGGTATCACTGCACCCACCTGCCGGCCCCGGCCGGGAGCTTGCCCTCGCCCACAGGCTGGTAGCGTGTGGATTCCATGTTGCCCCACATAGGCACACCGAAGGCATCTCTCCAGTATCGGCTCATGCTGCGCCCGGTATAGCAGCCGTAGCTCCAGCATTCTGCATCCGGGGCAAAAATTTCCTTGTTGATTTTGCTGGCCAGATCTTTCTCATGAATCCAGGCAGCAGAGGCAGCCATGATGGTGCTGCTGTAATCCAGCATGAAGGCATGCGGATTACTGTGGCCGAAATAGTAGAAGGCGGTCACCTTGTCCTTCTTATTCCGGGGTGCCTTGTTGATAGCCCGGTAAGCCTCTTCTGCTGTATCCACAAAGCGCAGGCGGAGCTTGCGCTTGGCTGCAGTCTCGCGGATGCGGGAGATATAGTCTGTCTGGTTTTCCTTGCCGCGGGCAATGTAGGCCGGACGATAGACAATCCACACGATATCCTTTTCCGGATTCTTGGCAAGAGCTGAATCGATGTAGACGGTGGAGGCACGGACAAAATTGGCCCACCAGTTATCATGCGCCAGGGGGCCGCGCAGGTTCTCCCAGGAACGCAACGCCACACCACCGCACAGCACCACCTCTACCGCCTGAGATAGAGACGCCGCCGCTAATAAACCGGCCATGAGTACATTTCTCATCAACTTCATATCGGGCACGAAGCATACAGGAATCTCCCGCAGCTGTCAAGGCCACAGCATGCGTCAGCTGTGCGAAAATGCTTGATATATGGCAACAAAAGGAGTAGAATCGCGCCGTCATGACTGAATTGCCCAAGGCTTACGAACCGACTTTAGTAGAAGAAAAATGGCAGACTCGTTGGATTTCAGAGGGTTGCTTCCATGCAGACCCGCATTCTGACAAGCCTGCCTACAGCATCGTAATCCCCCCGCCCAATGTAACAGGCGTGCTGCACATGGGGCACGTGCTGAACAACACAATTCAGGATATTCTTGCTCGCCGCGCCCGCCAGGAAGGCAAGGAGGTGCTCTGGCTGCCCGGCACCGACCATGCCGGCATTGCCACGCAGGCTCGCGTGGAAAAGGAACTTGCCAAGGAAACCCCGCCCCGCACCCGCTATGATGTGGGTCGCGAAGCATTCGTGAATATGGTGTGGGAATGGAAGGAGAAGCACGGCGGCATCATTATCAAGCAGCTCAAGAAGCTGGGTTGCTCCTGCGACTGGGAGCGCGAGCGTTTCACCATGGACGATGTATTTGCGCCCGAAGTAGCTCGCGCATTCACCGAGCTGTTTAAGGAAGGTCTCATCTACCGCGGCCGCCGCATGGTGAACTGGGATCCGGTTCTCCGCACGGCTCTTTCCGATGAGGAGGTTATCATGACCCCCTCCAAGAGCAAGCTTTACACCATTCGTTATAAACTGGCAGATGGCAGCGGCCAGCTGCTGGTTTCCACCACTCGCCCTGAAACCATCATGGCTGACGTGGCGGTTGCAGTAAACCCGAAGGATCCGCGTTTTGCTCACCTTATCGGCAAAACGGTTATCCGCCCGCTCTGCGAGACCGAGATTCCGATTATTGCGGATGAACATGTGGAAATCGATTTCGGCACCGGCGCACTCAAGATTACTCCGGCTCATGACCGCACCGACTTTGAGGTGGGCATGAAGAACAATCTGGAAATCATTGACGTTCTTACCGCCGATGGTCACATCAACTGCCCCGGTTGCCCCGAACTGCACGGTCTGGATCGCTTTGTGGCACGAGACAAATCCATCGAGCTCATTGAAGCCAAGGGACTGCTCGAGAAGGTGGAGGAATACGAGAACAACGTGGGTATTTCCCAGCGTTCGGATGTGCCGATTGAGCCGCGTCTGAGCATGCAGTGGTTCCTGAAGTATCCCTGCGTGAATGAGGCCGCAGAAGCCGTAGCCAACGGCGATATCGTGTTCCGTCCGGCACACTGGGCCAAGACCTACGCCCACTGGCTGGAGGGTATTCAGGACTGGTGCATTTCCCGCCAGCTGTGGTGGGGCCACCGCATTCCCGTGTGGTACCGCAAGGAAAAGGCCACAGAGCTGCAGGAGGCCACCAAGCTGGACGCAGAGGATGCAGCCGCAGGTGATATCTATGTAGGCGTGGAGCCGCCTGCCGACCCGGAAAACTGGGTGCAGGACGAAGACGCACTGGACACCTGGTTCAGCAGCTGGCTGTGGCCCTTCTCTACCATGGATAAGGAGTGCCTGGCTAAGTTCTATCCCACCAGCGACCTGGTAACCGGCCCGGATATCATCTTCTTCTGGGTAGCCCGCATGATTATGGCAGGTTACCGCTTTGCAGATGGCAAACCCTTCAGCAATGTGTTCTTCACCTCCATTGTGCGCGACCTGCAGGGCCGCAAGATGAGCAAGAGCCTGGGCAACAGCCCCGACCCGCTTGACCTCATTGCCCGTTATGGTGCAGACGGCCTGCGTTTCGGTCTGATGCGCATTGCCCCCACCGGCACGGATGTGAAGTTCGATGAGAAGCAGATTGAGGAGGGTAAGAACTTCGCCAACAAGCTTTACAATGCAGCCCGCTTCCGCATGATGCAGGGTGCCGCCAGCACAGAGCCGGCTCCGAAGTTCACTGCGGTTCATATCGATATCCTCTCCAAACTGAAGGATCTGCACGCCACGGTGGCAGATGGCCTTGGCAAGTACGAATTCAACACCTACACCCAGGCGCTCTACTCCTTCTTCTGGAATGAATACTGCGCCCTCTTCCTGGAAGCGGTGAAGAATGACCTGCGCGACGGCAATGCCGCCGTGAAGAACGCCACTCTTTACACGATGGACACCGTGCTGCGCCACTATCTGGCTCTGCTGGCTCCCATCATGCCGCACATTGCCGAAGAACTGTGGGCAAGCCTCGGCTTCACCAAGGATGGCCAGCCGCTCATGAGCACAGCCCTTCCCCAGGCAGATGCCCTGCTCGCCGGCCTGGACAGCACGGAAATATCCAAGGCCCGAGCCACGGCTACCGCGCTGTATGAGACCGCAAACAAGGCCCGTAACCTGAAGGCTGAATACAATCTCGCCACAAATCGCAAGGTAAAGTTTGTGCTGAAGCCGGCTCTGCCTGTAAACGAGGATCTGGCTGCACGCCTGGCCCTTCTGGCTGGCGCTCAGACCGCCGAGGTGGATCCCGCCTATGAGGCGCCCAAGGGTACTCCCACTGCACTCACTCCGCTGGGTGAACTTTTCCTGCCGCTGGAGGGATTGGTGGATGTGGAAGCCGAACGCACCCGCATCACCAAGGAACTGGAGAAGATGTCCAAGGAAATTGCCAAGAGCCAGGCCAAGCTCGGGAATGCCTCCTTTGTGGATCGCGCCCCCGCGGCAGTGGTTGAGCAGGAGCGTGCCCGCCTGGCAGAGTGGGAAACCAGAACCGCCCAGCTTCAGGCCATGCTCAGCGCTTTATGCTAAATTGACTTGCATTCCCATTCAATGCACTACGTTTCTTTCAACAATCTGACCCCGCAGGAGCGCGAAGAACTCGCGCTCTGCGGGATCAGCTCTGCCGCGCAGCTTCAGAAGTGCACCCCGGAGCAGCTGATTCATGACCTGCGCCAGGCTCAGCAGTTCTTCCCCAACAGAACATTCACGCTCACAGAAGAGCGTATCTGCAGGCTGATTCCTGATTCAGCACCGGCGGAACCCGCCACTTTCTGCTCAGAAACCCCGACTCTCGGGATTCCTGCAGTTAATGAAGCCACACCCACAATCGGGTATAAATTCCATGCTATTCCCGGAACACGAGGCTCCGGCAAGAAGGGCAAGCGCATGAGTGAAATATCGCATCGTCCGGTTCGCTGCACACACCCGTTTCTTACACTTATCGCTTCCTTATCTGTTCTGTTCCTCATTGTTCCTCTGCTCAGCATCATAGCGTTTCCTATTCTGATTGTGCTGGAGAATATGCCGGACATACCGGTAGAGTTACTGGGGGTATT
>JAZOTV010000238.1:0-3891 GCA_045657815.1 Akkermansia sp. | reverse complement strand
TACAAGGGCACGCTGAAGCTTGCCGGTGTAACGGCTGAGCTTGACCTGAAGGACGTCAAGGTGAGCGCAGAAGATGGTTCTGTGGTGCTGAACGGCTCCATGGCTGGCGGTGAGCTCACGGTAGATGCTACCAAGGGTATTGCTGCTGACAGCGCTCTTGCTATCGATGGTACTGACCTTGTAATCAGCAACTACACTGCTACCAATGACATGACCGGTGTGAGCAAGACTGATCATGTGCTGGTGGATCTGGGTGCTATGTCTGGTGACGAAGGCAAGATTACCATCGGCGCAACGGACAAGGATGTGGCTCTGCTTGATAAGTACTTCACCAACATTCACTTTGATGGTGAAGCCGGTGCAGTGGTGGCTGACCGCAACACCAGCTACTACACCGACAAGCTGACCGATTCCTCCACGAGCAAGAATGGTTCTGTGGGTCTGGCTATGGCTGATGCGGCTCTGCTTGAGCTTAACCCGCAGCTGACTCCCTCCAGCGGTCTGGGCCATGTTCTTGATATGCTGGATACCATGGTAACGACGGGTAACACCACCGCTGCTGATGAGCTGGGTGCCAGCCTGGCCGGTGCCAGCACCGCTGTGCTCGGCATGGCTGCCATGGGCGACGTGGAGCGCCAGCTGCGCGCTATCCGCAACCGCACCACCACCATGGGTGTGGACCAGAGCGTGACCAATGATGACATGCCCTACTTCAATGCCTGGATCAACGCCGAGGGCGATATGAGCGAGCTGAATGCTGACGGCACCGCCGGCGGCTACAAGCTCAACAGCTGGGGCGGCACCGTTGGCTTCGACGTGGACTTCTGCCCGACGCTGACTGCCGGTATGGCCATGACCGCCATGTATGGTGACCTGGATGCCACCGGCGCTGATACCGCCACCGGCAACATGGACAGCTACTACCTGAGCGTGTTTGCCCGCTACGCCCCGAGCGCCTGGACCCACACCTTCGTGGCCACGGTTGGTACCTCCGATATCAGCCTTGACCGCACGGTGGCAGGTGCCCAGACCCAGGGCGAGACCAACGGCATGAGCTTCGGCCTTATGTACGAGGTGGGCCATGTGATTGCTCTGGATGAAGACGCCACTGCCTGCCTGCAGCCCGTATTCAACGTGACCTGGAAGCACAGCACGGTGGACGGCTACACCGAGAAGGGCAGCGACCTGGCCCTCGAGGTGGGTGAGCAGACCATGGATACCGTGACCTTCGGCCTCGGTGCCCGCCTGCAGGCCATCGTGGGTGAGAGCATGTACAACCGCACCAGCATCCTGGAGGCCCGCGTGCTGGCCAAGCTTGATGCCGGCGACCGCAAGGGCAGCAGCGATGTGGCCCTCTCTGCCCTGCCGGGCGTCCAGAGCAGCGTGGAAAGCGCTGAAATGGGTGCCTTCGGTATCGAACTCGGTGCCGGCCTGACCATCCCCATGGGTCAGGATGGCGGCAGCATCTTCATGGATGCCTCTGTCGAGCTCCGCGGTGATTACACCAACGCCAACGGCACGGTGGGTTATCGCATCAACTTCTAAAGAAGCGCGATAATCACGTACTGATAAATACTTCCCTGCCGCATCCTGAAAAAGGGTGCGGCAGGTTTTGTATATCCCCGTGTTGCGGGCGGGGAAATATCTGAATGTTGGGGGTAGAATTCTGGATGTAGAATGTGCCAGGTTCCGCGGGCAGGGGGCCCGCGGAACGCGCCGTTTTTCATTCCTCATTTTTCATGAATCATCCGTCTCCGCACCTGTAGCCGCCGAGACATGCTGCCGAGACTCTCTGTATTGATAAGCAACGCTTTCCCGTCTCCGGGCTCGCGCCCTTCCGTCTCCGGTAAACCTTCCGTCTTCGGCTTCGCCTACGCCGTGACAAGACGCCGTGGCAAGACGCCGTGGCAGGCTGTCACCCGTTATCACGGGTTTCCATGCCTTTAATATGCCATTACGAGTGGTTCCGCGGCTAGGAGGCTTCGGCTCTCGCCTACGCCCACCCGGGACGCAGCTGCACGCACGCTATTGGTATGCCGCCCGTTCCACGGGCTCAGAAATCCGCAGGCTCCGCCTGCCTGATAGATTGGGACTTGGCAGTCCTGCTATCAGAACCCGCGCCAGCGTGTGACATATCCATAGCGATGGGGTGGAGCCCGGCGCCCAGGGTGGGCGTAGACCGCAAAGCGGACGAAGTCCCCCCTGACGGGCGGCTTGTGAGGGGCGTAGCGAAACGCGAAGCCCCAACCCTCTCGGAAAGCGCAGGCCTGCTATCAGAACCCGCGAAGCTGGTGACATATCCATAGCGAGCATTCATTCGTGGCATTATCGGCGTAAAACGCTAAATTTCAATTCGTCAATCGTAAATTATCACTCTAAATCCACGTGTTCCAAATCTTTGGGACATGTCGTATGGAATTTTACGAGGTGGCGAGAGATAAAGCTTGCGGGTGGAGGCGGAAATGTTATACTGAAGGATAAGTATACAGAACGAATTTCCGGTGATATGAAAAAGCGTACACTACTCATTGGACTTGGTGGCATGGGCGGGCAGGTGTTGCTGGCGTGGCGGCGTGCATTGGCGGCAAGCGGTATGCCCCCGGTGGGTGATGAGGTGGCGTGTCTGTATCTGGACGCAGCAGATGATGTGGTGGGTACTTCTGGCTGGCAGGAGTGGTGCGCGGATGTGCCGTATCTGAATATCCGGACGGAGGCGCGGAGCCTGAATGAGATGGAGCAGAATGCCGGGCTGAAGGATTGTGTGGCGGGTATGCGCTGGCAGCTGGCAGAGCGGCTGCAGGTGCCGGTGTATGAGGTGGAGAAGGCGCTGAGGGGGCTGCAGGGTGCAGGAGGCTGGCGCCGCTATGGGCGCGCGCTGCTGCTGCAGAGCCGTGCAGCGGTGGAGCGTTTGCTGGCGCCGCTGCTGGAGGGGGCAGAGCAACTGGAGGTGCATGTGTTTTTCTCTGCGGCGGGTGGCACAGGCAGCGGCTGCGCCATGGATGTGCTCGGCTGGCTGGAGAGGGTGTGTCTGCGCAAGCCTGGCAGTGTGCTGCTGCCGTATGCTTTCTTTGCCGGAACCGGCGGCCAGGAGAAGCGCCTGGCGGATGAACTGGCAGAGTGGTTGGAGCTGGCAGATGAGGACCTGGTGCCGCATTGCTACCTGGCCGGCCCCGGAGTATCTTCTGCGGAGCAGGTGGAGACGGTGGCTCGTGCTCTGGTTTGCTGCCGCCAGGTTTTTTATGTGGGCGGTGAGTATTATGACCATTTGTATGATGCGCTGCGCCCGCGCGGGTTCTCTCCGGCAGATCGTTTTGCCTCGCTGGGCTGTGTAGTGGCTGCTGCGGATGATGATTCGTGGATTTCGTCTCTGGGTAGTCTGGTGCAGGTGGTGGGTGAGGGGAAAGGGCCGCGGCATGATGTGCTGGTGGCGCTGCCGCGTGGTATGGAGGATGTTTCTGCGGAATCCCGCCTGGAGGCTGCTATGGAGGATACGCTGCCGTTTTATGCGAATTCGGTGAGCTTTTGTCCCATGGCTCCGGGGGAGGAGCTGCAGGTGGTGCTTCTGCAGAGCAGTATTGCGGCCAGCCGCGTAGCGGTGTTCCATGACCTGGCAGCACTGCCGGGCGCAGATGATTACTTTGCCGCCCGGGATGACAGGTGAGAATGATTAGTGATTAATGACTAATGATTAATGAATAGCCTGGCACGGCGTCTTGTCACGGCGAAGGCGAAGCCGGAGACGGAAGCAAGCGAGCGGCAGCGAGACGCGAAGACGGTTGAAAATTTCTGCGGGTGTTGCCCGCCTGCATCATAAGCCCGTTTCACGGGCTCAGAAATCCGCAGGCTCCGCCTGCCTGATAGATTGGGACTTGGCAGGCCTGTAATCAGAAC
>JAZOTV010000237.1:0-4569 GCA_045657815.1 Akkermansia sp. | reverse complement strand
CTCTGGTGCTGCGCCTGGCCTGGAAACTCTGCATCCCGCTTATTAACAGCACCACGGCCCGCCAGGCGCTGGGGGAGGAATACCAGCGCATCGCGCTGCCGCAGGCGGCTCATTTCAATGCAGTGCAGCACTTGTCTAATGATGCGCACCCGCTTTACCGCCTGTGGCGCCGCAGCATGAGCAGCCAGGCTGAATAAGATTTCTGCCGTAAGAAAAACTGACACGAGCACCCTATGAAAGCTATAGATTTTGCCTGCCGCTTCCTCAGCCGCGTGCAGCGGGATAACCTTTCACCTGCCGCCCGGCTTGTACTGGTGGCGGTGGCTGCCGGGCTGGATAACAAGGAAGATATTGCCCGAGAAACCGGTTTATCGCTCAGCGTGAGCACCACCCAGCTGCGCCAGCTCAGCGCCCGCGGTGAAATCCGCTGCGTCAGCCTGCTGGCAGAGCGCTATGTGCTGGCGCCTGCCGGCAAATCCCGCCTGCGCCGATTATTCGATTTCCATACCCCTGTCCATGGCTAAGCGAAAATTTCTGAGTGTGGAGGAGAAACGCAGTTGGCTGGCGGGTATTTTTCGCGATACCAGTGGGGAATACAGCCAGGCAGATAAGTTCAAGGCCATGATTGAGGATACACGCCTGGCTATGCTGGCCGATGATGCGGGGAAGTCGGGGCAGCCAGCTGCTCTGCCGGGCATGTCGGCAGAGTTGCTGGCGCATCTGCCCCCGCCTTTGGGGAAGGATTAAGGCATAGTGGCGTCTGCCATTCAGCTGGCAGAGCCGCAGGGAATTTTTAATTGTACTTCCTAATGTCTGGCGGGGGTGAGGGGGAAGGCGGCGGGAATGTGGTTTACCTGCGGCTTGCCGCCAGGTGGCAGCAGCACTTCAATGATATCCATGCGGCTGGGGACTTCTTTCCCCAGTCTTCGCAGCCACAGCTGTGCCATGCGCCGGAGCATGCGCCGCTTATGCTCGTTGATGCGGCGGGCAGGGCGGCCGGAGCCGGTGTGCAGCGCACTTTTCACCTCCGCAAAGACCAGTAGCTCAGCCTTGCGGCAGACGATGTCAACCTCACCGCCGGCTCCCATGCGGAATCGGCGGCGCAGCACTTTGTAGCCCTGTGCCCGCAGCCAGGAGGCCGCCACCAGCTCACCATATTCGCCCAGGTAGGCAGCTTTCGGGGTATTGCCCTCAGACCAGGGGCAGCTCCAGTTGTGTAACAGGTGCAAACGTGCGGCGATGATGTATCGTAACTCCATGTTCACGAAGTGCTTGCATGTGGGCTTTTGTGCCGTAGCCAGCGTGGCGGTCAAAGC
This sequence comes from Akkermansia sp., assembly GCA_045657815.1. Classification (GTDB taxonomy): domain Bacteria; phylum Verrucomicrobiota; class Verrucomicrobiia; order Verrucomicrobiales; family Akkermansiaceae; genus Akkermansia. The sequence continues at coordinate 3,253 of JAZOTV010000237.1, read as the reverse complement.
CGTATTCCGGGTGCTGGCGGTGCAATTCCTGCATGTAATGATCACGCCACACCTTGGCCAGAATGCTGGCAGCGGCGATGCTCAGGCAGCGGGCATCTCCCTTCACAATGCTGCGGCTCGGCAGCGGAAAGCCCGGCACCGGCAGGCCGTCTATCAGGCAGAAATCAACCCCGCCGGGCAGACCCTCAGCCGCGCGGCGCATGGCCAGGTGCGTGGCCCGCAGAATGTTCAGCTCATCAATTTCCTCTACTGAGGCCTGGGCTATGCTCTTCTGCACTGTTTCATCTGCCATGAGCTCTGCATACAGCGCTTCCCGCTTTCTGGCGGTCAGCTTCTTGGAATCATTCAGTCCGGGCAGCTCGTACCCCGCCGGCAGAATGACTGCGGCTGCTACCACCGGCCCGGCCAGTGGGCCGCGTCCGGCTTCATCGATGCCGCACACGCGGGCAAAGCCCTCGCTGTGGCAGAGTTTCTCTTCCGCCATATCCGGCGGGGTGGTGGGGGTGGGAGTGCGGCTCATTTCTTCTTGTTCTTACGGTTCTTGCGGGCGGCCTTGCGCAGGGAATCGGGCAGGGGGGTGCCCTCCTTCTGGGTGTACAGGGCCTCTATGTCATCCAGATACCGGCTCATGGCGGTATCCGGCCCGGGGGATTCACTGCGCAGCAGGTGCATGGTCTCCAGGTAAGAATCGAAACTGCGGTTGTGTTCCTTGCCGGTGAAAGAGATTTCAAACCAGTCCAGGTAATCGCGGCCACGCAGGGCGGCAGAGTAGTAAGCGCGGCGCAGTTCCTGCAGCGGTCCCAGGCTGTTCTGCACATCATCCGCGTGTGCGCCATCGGCCAGCTGGCCGATAACCCGGCAGTATTCGGTGATGATGGAGCGGTAGCCGGGAAAACAGGTGTGGCTCAGCGATACAAGCCGTGCAATGGCCGGCTGCACCAGTTTGCGCCAGTTTGGCAGCTCTACCAGCGCATAGGCATCATCCAGCATGACGGGACGCGGTACCTCGGTTTCCGGGTCAAGATACATGATGGTGAGCGCTTCCTGCAGCAGTTTTTCGGTTTCCAGCGGGGAGATTGCCTCAGAGGCGCGGGGAAGGGCCAGATTGGCCAGTTCAATAGCCCACCATTTGTTGAGCAGGCTGCTGTCCACCCCCAGTTCATGGAAATGCTCGGTGATATTTTCAACCGGTGAGCTATCTGCCGTGGCGGCGTTGGATAGCAGGTTTTTCAGCTGGTCCAGGCCGCCGTCGCGGGCCATGAGACTCATCAGCATCACCCCGCAGGAAACTTCGTACACCTGGCGGCTGGCGGCATCCAGTTTCTCCGGGTTCTCAATGGAAATCATCTCCTCTGGCGAGAGCATTTCTGCCCGGTGGAATAACTGCTGGTACAGCTTGCGCTCTGCCCGCCCGGCTTTCCACAGCACAGCCTGCTGCAGCCCGGCTACCAGCCAGCCCGGCAGCCCGATGTGTTCCGGGTAGGCCTCGGGATCCATGTCTCGCAGCACGTATTCGTACAAAATCATGGTGATGATGGCCTTGTCCATGCGGTCCAGGTCAATGCCGCCGCCGGGGTAGATGCGCACCTGGAAGTTCGGCTGGTCGCCAATGATATTGATACGCGTGCGGATGGGATGGAGTGAGGGCGTGTCGGTGCTTTTGCCCAGCAGACGGATGGAAATGAGGTGCTTGTGTGCCTTTTCCAGCTGCAGCAGCTTGCAGACCTGCGAATAGAGGTCATCCGCTCGTGTCGCGATGGCACCCATGCGCAGCGAATCACCGCCGCTCACGGAGAAAAGCTTGCTGTGGGACACCACGTGCTCGTCCACATCCGGCAGGTAGCCGTTGTGCGCGGCCTGCTCGGCGGCCAGCTGCACTGCGGCTGCCTTTTTATCCGGCGTGATGCCGCGTTCGGCGGCCTCCTTCAGCACGGCCTCCTCCTCCGCTTGCCAGTCCACGGCTTCCGCAGGCTGCGGCTCCTGTGCCGCTGCCGCCAGAGCCAGCGAAAATATCGCTACTGCTGCCATGCCGTTCCTCACGCTCCCCATGCTAACAAATGCAGCCCGCCACTGCAAGTGAAAATCCCGTTCACCTCACCCTGTACATTGCTCATTTTCACTTTTCATTTTCCAGCTGTCACCGCATACTCCATCATTCATACTTCTGACTTCGTAAATCGTAAATCCAAAATCGTAAATCCCTTGACTCCACCCCTCCCCGGGCGTAAACTGGCAGTATGCAGATTTCATCAGGTCAGAGTGTGCGCGAGGCGGAGCAGCGATTGTTTGCCGGCGGGCAGGTGAGTTCGCTGGAACTCATGAATACTGTAATCGACCGCCTTTGGAAAATGGTATGCGTGGAGCCTCTGCTGCGGGGCTTAGAGCCCTCCCGGGTGGTGGTATATGCCGGCACCGGCAACAACGCCGGCGATGCTATCGGTCTGGCGGCTCGTTTCGGCTGCCCGGTTACGCTGCGCTGCGCTGGCGCGCTTTCGGCAGATGCCACAGCCCAGCTCACCGGGCTGGAGGAGCAGGAACTGCCCGGGCCGGAGGAGGGGCTGCTGATCATAGATGGCCTGCTGGGTAGCGGCGCGGTGGGTGAGCTGCGCCCGGCGTATGCTGCCCTGGTGCGCGAGCTGAATGCCCTGCGTGCTGCCAGCCAGCGCAGCCTGACGCTGGCCATTGATATTCCCACCGGGCTGAATGCCGCCACGGGCACCTGCGGGGCAGATGTGGTGCGAGCAGATGCCACAGCGGTTATCGGCGCGGTGAAACCCGGGCTGCTGGCAGATGGCGCAGAGGACGCAGTGGGGCGCCTGTTCTGTATACCGTTGCCGGAGGTGGGCGATTTACCACCGGCAGATACCGCGCGCGTGGCTTGTGCTGCAGAACTGGCCCCGTTGCTGCCGCGGCGGGAGTATTCGTGTTTCAAGAATCGCGCGGGGCGTGTGGCCATTGTGGCAGGCAGTGTGGGCATGGCGGGTGCGGCGCAGATGTGTGCCGAGGCGGCGCTGGCAGCCGGAGCCGGGCTGGTGGTGCTCTATTGCCTGCCCCCGGTCTACCCTGTACTGGCAGCTCGTGTGGCGCCGGAAATCATGGTGCGCCCGGTGGGGTCCTTTGCAGATATTCATGAGCCAGATGCCCAGGCTCTGGTCATTGGCCCAGGCCTGGGTGAGGTGCAGCCTGTGGCAGCGGGGTCCCTGCGCCACCTGGCCATGGAATTCGGGGCCGCCGTAGTGCTGGATGCCGATGC